>JBILRK010000242.1:0-4465 GCA_044372705.1 Saprospira sp.
GAATATTTTCAATTCTGTTTTTAAGTTCTTTAATATGCCCTTCGTAGTGAAAACGCAGGTCATCCGAATAAGCATCTATGAAATTGGTGTATTTTTTATACAGTTCCCTCAAAAGTTTGGTATAAGTCAAGACATTTTCTTTCACCCAGTCGCAGGCACTATCTTCATCCATTTTTACAAAGATATAATCCTGCAACATTGTCAATGGATGTTGAAGACTTTGAACAGATGCAAAACGGTTCCTATTCTCTAATATTTCGGAACGCAATTGTTTGTGCTCGTCCAGCGTCCACTTATAATCGGCGGTATCGAGCAAGCGCGAAAGAAACTGTTTGCCATCTCTTCTGTGATTTTTCAAAAAACGACCAACCATATTTGTCCAATCGGTACCATCGAGCATTGGTTTCTGAATGGCATCGTATCTTGCAGAAAGTTTCTCTCTGAGCGTTAAAAACTGCTGTAGCTGAAGATTATAGGCCTTTTCGTTGAATTTTGGGAGTTTTTTTACCCGCTCGGGCAATTTAGATATTTGATAAAGAAGCGTTTCAACTGCTGAATTTTCCTGATCAACAATCCAAACGCCGGACTCTTTAAGACCCAATTTTTCTAAAATAATATTCAGGTTAATATGTGTAGCCTGTTCAGGACAAAGATATATACAGCTTCCTCCATCCGACATCAGTGCAGGGAGAAAGGCAGCTGCAGTTCTGGTTTTTCCACTATCTTCAGGTCCATACAATAGGACATCATTTCCATCGAAAAGGTCATTTATAGCAGATTCCTGCGTTGAATTCAGCGGCAGCGCTCCAACGCCGGTAAACCAACTCCTTCTATTTTTGGGATGCTGTGTTAATGGCAAAGAAATGGCTGCTTCTTCATTTAGCCTACATAATATGGCCGACCATAAAATAGAATTGGTATGAGCACTAAGTTGTTCATTTGATGGGCAAGGAACCAGTTTTGGCGCTTCGGGCTTTTTAATATTGAGTAAGGCGGTCAATTTTTCAATAGCCTTCATTATATTTTTTGGATCCTGCAGTTCTGACTTTGCAAAAATTTCGTCCCAATCAAAGGCATAGCGGGCTATCAGATAATTCTTAAGGACTTCGTTAAGACTAAAACCAGATTTACCTTCATAAGAAAGGACCCAATGTTGCTGATTGTCATCATCGGCATTTCTAAAATCGAGTTCCCAATAAAAAAGCGGCGCTGAAATATCCCTACCCAAGGCACTATCATCCAATAAAAGAATGGGATAACCCATTTTAATAGAAGATCCGCTAATTGTTAGATCGACTAAGGTTGACTGAATTGCATCGAGTAAATGTTTCTTTTCAGGATTATCATTTTTATGAGTGCTAAGATTTATACCAAGTTCAAAAGATTCCTGCCTGAGTAAGGAAGAAATTATTTGAACCGTCATATCAGCGCCCAAATAATTCAGATTCCAAAAGTCGATTTTAGTTTCGCTTAATGGAAATATAATAAGTTGACTTGGGCTATTTCGTTGTGTGTTATTATTAGGATTGTTGTCCATCTTTTGAATATTCATGTTTCACAAATATAATCAGCTTTTGGCTATAAAAAGCATTCATTAAAAATTAAAATTCAAAAAAATTAAGACAAAAGCATATTAAATCACTCTTTTGATTACGTTTTGACCCTAAAATTGTTAAAAAAAGCAAATTAAATACATTTTTGTAGTTTTTTTGCTTAAATAATTTGGAAAATAACTTTTAAGGATATATTTTTGTAAGGTAATTGATGACAGCGTACACTTATTTTCCTTTTGACAGCTAATTTTATTGTATGAAAAAACAATCCGTCAGCAGAGAATATAATTTTTCAGATGCAGAATTATATAGCGAATGCACAGCACGTATTCAATACCTGCGCAGAGATGCTTCAGATTTCAATTCATATGGTTTCGATGAGAAAAGTCGTAAAGCATTTGAAAATCTTGTCATAAGCTATGGCAATTTGCCAGATGATAATGAACTGGTTGGTGATCAAATGCAAGCCACACAAAAGAAAAATGATGCTGCCGAATCACTTAAAACAGCTATCAGAACAGTTATGACAAGAGTAGCCGTTAAAATCGATATCAAATCGGGGAAATACCGAAAATTCGGCACGCACAAAATGAATGACATGAGCGATGCTAACTTACTACTTTGCGGATTGCGGGTAGCAAGAGTCGCCGAACAGCTCCTACCCTTTTTGGATGGCAGCGGATTAAGAATGGATCTTATTGACAGAGTGCGTCAATGCTCAAAAGCATTCGAAACAGCACTACATATACAATTTGATAAAATTGCCGAGCGAGATATCGCCGTAGAAAAAAGAGTGGAATTAGGAAATGCCATTTACAGACAACTGGTCCTTGTTTGTAGCATTGGCAAAGATATTTGGGCTGAAAATAATAAGGCCAAGTATGAAAATTACACTATCTACGAGAGCAACAATGAACAAAAGAAAAACAGAAAAAAGGCTGCAGCCTAAATCAGCCTTGGTCTCACAATTTTAGGTCTCACAAGAAAAAAGTTCTTCTCCGACAAACAGGTCTCAGCTGTCACTTTCCCAAAATAGTACAGCAAACACTGGTCTCAAACTCAAAAAGTCGGTCAAAGGTCAACATTGACGCCCCTTGCATAGTCGTTTAATAGCGCGGCTATTCAAGGGGTTTCGGTTTTTTAGGAGATGTTTATAAAAAATTCCGAACCCGCTCTTGGCTTGATGGAATTGTAGCAGGACTCCATGTAAATCTTTTCAAATAAAGGTTTAAAATAGCTCAGATATTCTTCGCTACTACCCCCAAAAGGTGGCCCAGCTTCGCTCAGCGGAAAATTAAATAACAAGCCAATAAGCTTTCCTCCATATTTGAGCATTGATTTAACTTTCTTGGCATAATCGCCTCTTAGAGCAGGATCAATAGCACAGAAAAAGGTCTGCTCTACTATATAGTCAAAATCATTAATTTCCAAATCAAAAAAATTGGCACAAAGGAGTTGTTCCTTTGGAAAATCGGGCATTTTTTCGGCAAAAGCTCGTAAGGGCAGCTCTGCCCAATCGCAGATATACAGATTTTTGAATCTCGACTCAAAAAGATAAATTGCCTCATGCGCATTGCCGCAGCCAGGAATGAGTATTTTGGAATTTTTATCTGCCACCTGATCAAAATAATGCTTTATAGGTTCGGTCACTGACCTTGTATCCCAGCCTGTCTGCCCTGCTGACCAACGGTCTTGCCAGTAGTTTTTGTCAAATTTCATAAATTGAATGAAAAGGGAAAGAATAAAGTAATATTTACAAAGATAGCTTATTGTTTCTTACAAAGACTAAAGCTGTTGAAAATCGGCAGAAATTCGCCTAGCTATTCCAAAAAAATCTGTGATTAAAAATTGAATTTTAACCACAGATAAGATGATATCCTCATCGGATATTATTGATTTTGGCAGTCCAGGAACAGCTATAAAATGCTCAATTATTGACAAATTCAATAGGAATTTAGGCAAATAAGCTAACTGCTTTATATAATTACTGCGCTTAATTATGAAAAGCCAAAATAGGCACTTTAATCCTCATAGCCATTTCCCTTGTCATGCTTTTTTCTCCGAACATACGATCCCAAGCAGTTCTTTTGTGAGTAAGCATCGAGAGCATGTGCATATGATTCACCCTCATAAATGTTTCAAGTCCTTCTTCCACAGAGGTACTGCTATGCACCGAAAAACTGAGCTGTAAATCTTTAAACCTTTCTTCGAATTTTGTTTTAAAACCAGTCTCTTTGATTTCGTCGCGACCATCCAGAATATTATTGACATGAATACAATGAACCTTTGCATTAACAGCTTTTGCAAAAAATACCAGCTGCATAATATTGTTTAAATCATTTTCTTCATAATCGCTTGCATAAGCAATATCTTTTAAATTTCTAAATTCAGCCCCTACAGGAACAGCTAGAACAGGACATTTTGCATCGCGGATGACTTTGGCTGTATTGGTACCCCAAACTTTTTCCATGGAATTGCCAGCGCCATGCGTACCCATTACTATAATATCAGCGTTGATTTTATTGGCAATATCAACAATATCGCTAGTGGCACCCGATTCCAGTTGATAGTGCATTTCCACCCTGTTCAAATGATGCTCTGAAGCAAAATTTAAGGGAGCCTGTGCATTTGATTTCATATGACGCAGTAATTCACGCTCTTTGTCATTGATAATCTGCTGAATCATAGCCGCTGGCATGGTAGATTCTACATAAGGGGGCCTGTATAAATGCAGCACATGCAATTCAGCACCAAACTGTTGCGCCAATCTGAAGGCATAATTAAAACCCCAATCAGATGCTGCAGAAAAATCGATAGGAACCAAGATCTTTTTCATGATATTATAATTTGTAAAATGAAGAATCAATTTTTACAAATTTAAATGACTTGAAACTGATTATTTATGACCTGGC
>JBILRK010000243.1:0-4432 GCA_044372705.1 Saprospira sp.
TTTATTTTTAACAACTTAGCTATTCTATTTTTACAAAAATGCCTGCAAAAATAATCATTTTATCAATATAGTCACAAATATTAGCAAAAAAAAAGCCGACTGAATGAATTAAATTTAGTCGGCATGAATTTTACGTAACTTAATTATTTTGATGCGGGTGCTTTTTTCGATTCCTCGTACAGTTCTTCTTCTTTGATAGCTTTAATTTTAGAACCGGATTTTAACTTTTTGGAAATTGCTTCGTAAGGCGCCGAGACTATTTTTTCACCCTGTTTAATTCCTGAGACAATTTGTATATATTCATCATCCTGGATACCAGTTTTGACTTCCTTCATTACAACACTATCACCCTGCTGTACAAAAACATATTCTTTGAGCATGGCTTCTTTGCCGTTAGTAGTTTCCTCTTCATTGCCTGCTTTTTTATTGTACTCTTTCTTTTTACTTTCCATCTCATCTTCTCTTGCAGTTACTGATGCAATGGGAACTGTAAGAATGTTATTGATCGTATTGGTACGAACTTCTACAGAGGCTGAAAGTCCCGCTCTAAATGGGGGTTTATCATCGCTAATTTGAAGATCTTTGTAGGAGGACTGAGACATTAAAACCCTTACTTCAAAATTAGTAACCTGATCTGAGGTCAATTGTATTGCACTCAGATTATTGGCAGTATTTGCAATTCTTGTAACAAGGCCCCAAAACTTACGACCTGGATAGGCGTCTAGCTCAATATCGGCTGTATCGCCCATCGACACGTTCAAAATGTCTCTTTCGTTCACATCTACCCTCACTTCAATTGAATTTAAATTTGCAATGTTCATGATTGGTGTGCCCGCCATTTGAATGGTACCTACAACCTGCTCTCCTTTCTTCTTGTTGATTTTAGTAACCACGCCCGACATCGGTGCGTATATGTAAGTTTGTGACAAGTTTTTCTTTTGCTCTTTTACAGTTGCATCGGTACTTTGCACATTGTATCTGGCAGAGAGAATGCTTTTTTCAACTGCTTGTATGTTTGCCTCAATAGATTTGTAATTGGTTTCAGAAACTTCATATTCTGCTTTTGAAATGACTCCATCTGAAAGCAACTGACGATTTCTATCCATGATAATTTTTGCATTGCGGAGTTGAACCTCGAGCTGTTCTTTTTGAGCTTTTATATTATCGAGTTGAGCTCTTGCTGAATTTGAAGTTGCCTCTGCCCTTTCTACAATTGATGCCAATGCCTCAGGGTCGATTTTTGCAAGCAACTGTCCTTCTTTTACATTTTGACCAACTTCTACCAAAAGTTCTACAATTGTACCTGATACATTTGATGAAATTTCCACCTCGGTTGCCGGGAATAGTTTGCCGCTGGCATAAACTGTTTCCACAATTGATCGACTCAAGCTTTCCTGAACAACAACTTTTGTTGAATTATCCTTTGGTCCCTTGAGGAAAAAATATAACATAGTACCTACAAGCAATACTGCTAAAATAATCCACA
This sequence comes from Saprospira sp., assembly GCA_044372705.1. Classification (GTDB taxonomy): domain Bacteria; phylum Bacteroidota; class Bacteroidia; order Chitinophagales; family Saprospiraceae; genus Saprospira. The sequence goes on from JBILRK010000243.1 coordinate 1,487, forward strand.
AAAGGGATCTTCTCTTTTTTTTCTTTGCCATTTTATATCGTTTTTAGTTCTATTCCTGTTTAATTATTGTCTATCAATTTTATACCTCTGTAGAAATCCAGCACCTTAAGCTTGAAAATATAATCATATTTAGCTTGAATTAAGGTAGATTCTGCACTGACCAACATATTTTGAACACTGACCATTTCAAAGGCATTAACAACTCCTAAGTCGAAACGTTTCTTAGTATTTTCGGAAGATGCTTTTGTGGCTTTAAGTGATTTTTCAGCAACTGAATAACTTTTTGCCGCAGCACGAACATCATTGATTGATCTTTGTATATCGGTTTTGAGTTGATTTTCTGTTGTAAGTGTATTCATTTTAGAAATTCTAACTGCAAGCTCTGCTCTTTGAATTGCTATTCTTGTTTGAAGTCCATTGAATAATGGCACATTCATATTTACACCCAAATTTGAGTAAACATTATTGCTAATTTGCTTGAAATATGGTATTGTAGCTCCCTCAACTGGTATAGAAATTGGAAAACCTACTGGCACACTGAAACCAAAAATGTCGAGATTGATGGTTTGCGTTTGTTGTTCAATCGTACGATCTTTAGCTGCTGAGGAAAAATTTGTAAAGACCGATGCGTAGGCAGAAATAGTTGGTTGCAATGCACCTTTGGCGATTCTTATACCCATTTCGGCACTTTGTTCACGTAACCTGGCTGCCAGGATATTAGGCATTCTTGTTCCTGCTTCTGCGTAAACATCTTCGAGTGTGTAGCTTTGCAAAAGTTCCGGAATCTGTGCATCCATTTTCTCCAGGCTGATATTTTTTGATGGATCCATGTTCATTAGCACTTTGAGATTCATGTATGCCATCTCGAGTGCATTTTCTGCATTTACTACTGCCTGCTCATTTCTGGCAATTTGAGCTTCAAGATCGAAACGGTTGTTTTCAGGAACTGTTCCAGCCTTAATAAGTTTAAGGCTTTGGTTTAGTTGTGCTTCTGAAAGTTTTACCTGCTCTTTAAGGACTGCAATCTGCTCCTCTGTCAATAAAATTGACAAATAAGCTTGTGATACCGTTAAAGCGATATTGTCCATAATTTGAGCCGCGTCTTTTTCTCCTGCCTGAACATCAATCTCAGATTGTTTTGACCTGTTTTTTAATTGCAAGCCTGTGTAAATTGGCTGGCCTATGTTCACAGAAAATTGAGAGGACTGTGTTGCCTGATTTACATATTGATAAGAGGTAAAGTCAATAGAGCGCCCAAAATTACCGCCATGTCTCAAAGATGCATTCGCAGTTGGTGCGATGGCCCATTTTGCCTGTTTTTCAGATAATTTATTTTGCAGAATATTCAGTTCTGCCTGTTTTACCTGAAGGTTATTTTTTAATGCAAATTCCACGCAGGCTTTGAGATCCATAATTTCAGCATCTTGAGCATTGGCATGCTTTGAACAGAAAAATATGGCACCCAGGAATAATATTTTGAAGATTCTCATACGAACTATGAATTTGTTTAACGTAACTTGTCGTCATTAATTGAAACTATGAGCAAATCTACATGATTTAGCATTAGATGCCGCTCATTTTCGACAAAAGTACTTTTAAAAAAGATAATATTTATTGATTAAAGTTCATTCTACACAAATTAAAACCAAAATAATATGTTCAGCATCCATACTGACGAGTATTTTATGAAAGAAGCTTTTAAGGAAGCACAAAAAGCATTCGAAGCAGGTGAAATACCCGTTGGGGCAGTTATCGTGTGTCAAAATATCATAATTGCGAGAACGCATAATATGACTGAGTTACTCTGTGACGTTACGGCTCATGCTGAAATTTTGGCTATAACTGCAGCCGCCGAAGCTTTAGGCAGCAAATATCTGAATGACTGCACCCTCTATGTCACATTAGAACCCTGCGTCATGTGTGCCGGTGCATCGGCTTGGGCCCAAGTGGAAAGAATTGTATATGCGGCTGCCGATGACAAAAAAGGATATTTAAAATTAGCTCCAGATTGTTTGCATCCCAAAACTAAAATAGAATATGGACTTATGGAAAAAGAAAGTCGTGAACTTCTTTTAAGTTTTTTCAAAGCAAGAAGATAAATTGACCTTTTCCTGCCTTGCATCGTTCATTTGAAAAGCAGACAAAAGTTAAAAAACTATATTTTTTAAAAAAAATAATCTTATCTTTGTGGTTATGTTACTAAGGACCCTTTTAATATGTTGCCTGGCGCTGTTTGCATTTACAAGCTGCAAACGTGAAAACTTCGAGAAAATTCGGATGAATCCGGGTGTTGATTTTCGATATGATAAGGCATTTGAATATTATAACAAAGGAGATTTTCAAAAAGCTCAGTACCTTTTTGAAGATTTAATGGGCATAATCAAACTTAGTGAAAAAGCGGAAAGGGTATATTACCACTATGCTCAGACACATTATAAACTTAAGAATTATATTTCATCTTCCTATTATCTGAAGCAGTTCTACAATACTTTTCCAAATAGCCCTCTTGCAGAAGAAGCGCTTTTTTTAAGTGCTGAATCATTCGAAAAACTTTCTCCAAGTTTTAGATTGACGCAGGATGACACAGAAAAGGCAATTGAAGGTTATCAGCTATTTGTTAATACCTTCCCAGGCAGTCAGCGAGTGAGTATCAGCAATGAAAAGATTGATAAACTAAGGAAAAAACTGGAAGAAAAAGAGTTGGACAATGCAAAAGGTTATTTCAGAAGAATGGACTATCTAGCTGCCGCTCATTGTTTTAAAAGCATGCTCGTAGATTTTCCCGATTCAAAAAATGCCGAACAAATTAGGTTTATGATTTTGAAATCGAACTATTTCTATGCAAAAGAAAGTATTCTGAGCAAGCAAATTGAAAGATTCAAAACTGTAATAGTAGAATATGAACAGTTTAAGAGAAAACATCCCAACAGCCAATTTATGAACGAG
>JBILRK010000244.1:0-4429 GCA_044372705.1 Saprospira sp.
CAACAGGCTATGATTTTAATGAATTCCATTTTTGGGAGCAGTTGACATTGAAACATCAGATGGGCGAAAAGATTAAAGTTTTTCATCGCTATCGTGTTGAACATAGGTTTATTGATGCCTTGAGTTTCGACAGTACAAGTGCTTCCTGGGTAAAAACTGGTTCTGATTTCAAAAACCGTTTCAGGTATCGCATGTTGGTAAATTTTCCAATTTATAAGATAAACGATCAACAGAAAATTTATTCAAACGTTTATAATGAACTGTGGATGGGTATGACTAATTATCTTTTCTTCAGCAGTTTTTTAAGAAACCGTTTGTACGCTGGCCTTGGTTGGCAATACAATAAGCAGGGTTCAGTAGAATTGGCATTGATGAATCAGTTCGATAGCGCCTCGGGAGCCAGGTATTTGAGCAGAAATATTATCATGTTGACATTAAATTATAGTTTCGATTTAACAGCCAAAACATCTGATAATCAGAAGTAATAGATTTATAATATATAGTGTTCTTGAAAATCCCTGCAGTTCATGTCCCGAATTGTGGGGATTTTTTGTATCTTTACAAAGAAAAATAGTTAAAATAAAAATAAATGCAATATCATAACCCATTTAAAATCTTTGGATTAAAACCGGGAAATTTTGATGATAAGGACTTGGATGCTGTATGGAACCGTTTGAACAGTTCCCCGCGGGATAGTTCGAACAATCTTAATATTCAAGGTGTCAAAATAAGTATTTTTGATACCGAAAAGTTGATTTCAGAATTAAGAGATCCACTAAAAAGGTCATTGCACGAGGAGTTGTTTCATCATAATGAACTGCTGAATTTTTTGGAGTACGGTCATCCAGGATACCTAAAACACAGAAACGATTATACTGAAAATGAAGCATTGATGAATTTTATTGCGCCTTATTTTGCCTTTCAGTACAGCGAGGTATTGATTCAGTCATTAAAGGCACAGGATATCGAAACAGTAAAATTACTGAGCCAACAGGAACTGCCACAAATAGAGACATTAGAGAATGAATATTATTATGACACAAAAATTTATCTCAATGATCAGCTTCAGGAAATGGATACTTTGAAAAATGATTCGAGATTATACATCATGTCAGAAAGGGAGCTCGCAATGCAGGTCTCAGATAAGGTAATAGAACTCTACAACAGCCTCCCCGATTATTTTCTCCCCATGAGAGATGATATGGCAGTTTCGCTCAGAAATACTTCGCAGGCAATGGCTGCACAAGGTAGGAGAGAGGGGGCCGCTGTGCTATTGAAACAGGCATCGAAGCTTAAATTAAATCAGGCGCTTCAAAAAGATGTAAAGTCAATGCAAAAGCAAATAAATCCCTTGTTGGGTAATCTTCCACTTTTTTTAATGATAGGCTTGGGAGTTGTATTTTTACTTTTTCTGATTAAATGGATAGAATCGACTTTTTGGCCTTCTTAGCCCCGACAAAGATTATTTAATCTTACAAATTCAAATAATCGCTTAAATTCCCTATTTTTGCCCACTTTCATAAATCTGTCATTAAACCATCAATTTCCTTTCAATGGAAAATATTCGTAATTTTTGTATTATTGCCCATATCGATCACGGTAAAAGTACGCTGGCCGACCGCATGTTGGAAATGACCAACACGATTTCTGCCCGTGATATGCAACATCAGGCACTCGACGATATGGATTTGGAACGCGAACGCGGTATTACTATCAAAGCTCACGCAATTCAGCTGAATTATTTGCAGGATGGTAAAGAATATATATTCAACCTGATTGATACGCCGGGTCACGTAGACTTTTCCTATGAAGTATCACGTTCCATCGCTGCCTGCGAAGGTGCTTTGCTGCTCATTGATGCTACACAGGGCGTTCAGGCTCAAACGATATCAAATCTTTATCTTGCCATGGAAAATGACCTGGTCATTATTCCGGTTTTGAATAAAATTGATATGCCTAATGCCATGTTGGATGAGGTTTCTGAAGAAATTGTCGATCTTTTGGGTTGCGATTTGGATGATATTATTCATGCGAGCGGTAAAACAGGCGAGGGGGTTGAAAATATTTTCAAAGCAATTGTTGAACGAATCCCTGCTCCTAAGGGCGATGCCACTAAGCCGCTGCAGGCAATGATTTTCGATTCAATGTTCGATAAATACCGTGGCGTAATTGCCTATTTCCGTATTATGAACGGCACGCTCAAAAAATCAGATTGGATTAGTTTTCTTAACACTGGTGGCGAGTACATGGCTCAGGAAATTGGCATTCTTAAAATGAATCAAGTGCCAAAAACTGAAATAACAGCAGGCAATGTAGGTTATCTGATTACTGGTATCAAGGATTCAAAAGAAATTAAGGTAGGTGATACAATGACATTGCGCGACAATCCAACCAAGGAACCAGTTAAAGGTTTTCACGAGGTGAAGCCCATGGTTTTTGCCGGTATATTTCCTATTGATAACGATGATTTTGAAGATCTTCGAGATGCACTCGAAAAGTTACAGCTCAATGATTCTTCGCTTGTTTTTACTGCTGAAACTTCGGCTGCATTAGGTTTTGGTTTCAGATGCGGGTTTTTGGGAATGTTACATCTTGAAATTGTTCAGGAAAGATTGGAGCGTGAGTTCGACCAAAATGTCATTACAACGGTACCAAACGTTCAGTACTATGCTTACACGACAAAAAACGTCGAAATTCCTGTAAGTAATCCTGCCGACCTGCCCGATGTTACCCTCATCGATAAAGTGGAAGAGCCTTATATACGTGCTCAGGTAATCACATCACCCGAATATATCGGCTCCATTATGAAACTTTGTATGGAGAAAAGGGGAGAACTGAAAAATCAGATTTACCTCACGCCTAACAGGGTTGAAATAACTTTTGAGATGCCATTGGCCGAAATTGTATTCGATTTTTATGATAAATTGAAATCAATTTCAAGGGGTTATGCTTCTTTTGATTATACGCCAATAGATTATCGTGCCTCCGACCTTGTTAAACTGGATATTAAACTCAATAACGAAAATGTAGATGCATTTTCAACGCTTATTCACCGTACAAAAGCAGAATCTTTTGGTCGTCGCCTCTGTAAAAAACTGAAAGATATTCTTCCGCGTCAGCAATTTCAAATTGCCATACAGGCTGCTGTTGGGGCAAAAATCATTGCCAGGGAAACTATTTCAGCAATGAGAAAAGATGTAACCGCAAAATGTTATGGTGGTGACATTTCTCGTAAGCGTAAATTGTTGGAAAAACAGAAGGAAGGTAAGAAGAAAATGCGCGAAATAGGCTCTGTACAGGTACCACAAAAGGCATTTTTACAGGTATTGAAACTGGATGAAGAATAATAAGTTACCAGTTATTTAGGAGCCAGGAGCCAGTTGCTCAGGTACTGGGAGTGAGGAACCAATAAGTAATAGGAGACAGGCACTAGGTACTAGAAATTTAACAATTCCGAAGGAATTGAGCGGAAGAGGGCTTTAGCCTTCTGAATGCAACACAGCAATGGAGACCTATTTAGCTTAAGACAACATCTGATAATCTGAAATAATGAAAATAATAACCGTAGTAGCGGCTGTCTGGCAAAATACAGATGGTCGCTATTTTTTAGCACAGCGGGCAGCGCATAAAAGTCAGGGCGGACTTTGGGAATTTCCCGGAGGTAAAGTTGAAGCAGGCGAAAATGAAAAAGCGGCTTTAAAACGGGAGCTTCAGGAAGAACTAGGAATTGACGTAGTTGTGAATGAATTTCTAATAGAGACCACACATAAATTCTCAGAAGAGTTAACAATCATTTTAAGGGCTTACAGCATCTTTTGCAGCAACTTTGATGTTACATTAGTAGAGCATCAAGCCTGTGCTTGGTTTATTAAAGCAGAAATCAAAAATTTGAATCTTAGTCCAGCCGATTTGCCCATATTGGAATTGTTGAAATAAACTCAAAGCAAATGCCTTAGATATTGAACTGAACAGAATTTAATACTATTTTAGTTTATACCTCCTGTTCAATACTACATATTCAATGAAAAATAATCAATAAATCATGGATCTACTCAGTAAAAAAATCGTTATGGCCAAGGATATTGGCGTGCATGGAAATCTTTTTGGCGGAATTCTGATGGCTTGGCTCGATGAGGCTGCAGCTGCGCTCGCTACCGAATATTGCCACACACCAAATATGCTCACGGTAAGAATAGGAGAGTTGGTTTTTAAAAAGCCATTGAAGGCAGGGCATCACCTACGAATTTACGGAGAGGTTATGCATGTGGGCAACAGCAGTATAGCAATCAGCCTCGAGGCCCGTAGGTATAATCTTTACAGTGGTGATGAGGTTGTGGTTTGTAATACCAATTCCACCTTTGTACGCATCGACGATGATGGGCAGGCCACGCCAATTGATGACAGTATAAGGACCAGTTTCTTTTCCCGA
>JBILRK010000557.1:0-4428 GCA_044372705.1 Saprospira sp.
TACACAGCTGCTCTGAGTGGATTGCCTGCTTCGTCGGCAGCATTCCATGTTTCTGTGTTGAACTTACCCTGACCGTTATTGTCGGCTGAGTAGATGCTTTTTACCAACTGACCTTTGATGTCAAAGATGTTGATTTGTATGCTTTCGCATTGGCTGTAGTTGCTACCCAGGTTGATATTGAAACGGGTTGAGCTGCTTACGGGATTGGGGTAGTTATAGATTTGGCTTTGTTCGATTTCTGTAAATTCTGTTGAAGAAACCATTTCAGGTTTTACAAAAAATGGTACGGCAAGTTTATTGTTATCATAGTCCGATTCTGGTTTTTCGGCATTTGGATTCAATTCAAGGTTCAGGGTTTGGCTACCGCTGAAATCGTTGGTTGCAATCATCAGTACAGGCAGGGTATAAGCTTCGCCCGGCTCAAGTGGCTTGATGAGTGCGAGTTCAAAGTTTGTGGCGTCGTCGCCCAAATAGTATTTGAGGTAAACACTATCCATTGGCGCCTGAGAAAAATTCTGCACTACTACTTCAAAATAATACGTGTCGCCCTGTTTTACTGTATCGCTGAAAGTAGCCTGTGTGAGGTTATCGTGAAAGGCGATGTCGCCAGCGGTTAAAACAGCCATCATGCGCTCGGGCGCATCGGCAGACATTGCCTGTGTGCTGATCGTTTGAGCATTTGCATTGAATGTGAAAAGGCTTACAAAAGTAAAAAGTGCTGTGCTGAAGATTGAATTTTTCATAACTGTAAATTTTGAGTAGTTTGAGATTGAGTTTGTTTTGAGATTATTTTCCTTATTTGTTGATACAAAGGTAGGACGTCCGAAAGCCGATTTTCATGAGCGAGCGCAGGGTTGGGGGTGACGGTGGTTAAGGGAAAGGGTGACTTGGGTCAGTTTTTTGTTTTAGACATCAGATTGTCAGACTTCAGACTTCAGCCTTTTTAAAAGCTGACATCTGAAATCTGATGTCTGACAATCTCCAAAAAAAAAGGCCACCTCTCCAGGCAGCCAATTCCTAACAAATTAACTCAAAAAAACTATCTCAATTATTTCATAGATTGTCAGATTTTCAGCACTCAGATTTTCAGCATTTAGTTAATTATCAATAGCTGATAATCTGACAATCTGCTATCTGATCTGTATGTTTGACGTTGCACTGATGCTATTCATTTTGCCACTGTTGTCCTGTGCTTGTACTTTGTAGAAGTAGATGCCTGCGCTCAGGGCATTTCCGCCTTCGTCGGCAGCATTCCAGCTTTGGCTGAAGCTACCCTGACCGTTGTTGTTATTGGCACTGATGCTTTTTACCATTTGGCCTTTCAGGTCGTAGATATTGATTTGGACATTTTCGGTCTGGCTATAGTTGTTGCCTAGGTTTATCTGGAAGTTGGTAAAATCTCTTACAGGATTGGGGAAGTTGTAGATTTCGCTTTCTATGTCAGCCGCTTCTTCGCTCGCAGAAACAACTGCTGCTTCTTCTTCAACAAAGAATGGAACGATGATTTGGTTGTTGGCATAGCTCAACTCGGTTTGGCTTCTTTCGGGATTTAATTCTACGATCAGGTTTTGTTCGCCACTCATACCTTCGGTCTCAACACTGATGATTGGGAGTATCAAAGTTTCTCCGGCAGCTAGTGCTTTTACTTTCATGTATCTAGGTGAAGAAGATTCGGTGTAGTATTTTACTTCTAAGCTATCCATGTCGACCCCTGCAATATTTTGTATCATTACAGAGAACTGATAAGTTTCGTTTTGGTTTACTGTGTCTTTGTATCCGTTCACATACATGTCGGGGCGGAAGGCAAATTCTCCGGAAGCCTCAGCAAGCACTCTGATATAGTCAAGTTTTGGTGCAACAATGCTGTTGGCATCTTCGCTGTTCCAGGTGATTCTCAATCCGGGATATTCAGCAGCGTTAATTGTAGCAATAGTAGTATCGGCGCTGTAAAGTTCGTTTATAATCATTTGTGCTTCACCATTCGCATCAACTGCTTCAACACTCAGGTAGCCTTTGGCGGCAGCAGAGTTGTACTCGGTTGGGCTTTGTTTCCATTCGATCCAATCCCAAGCCTTTACATTGTTAATAAGGGTAGTAGTCATCGAGCCACTGTTCCATACTTGGACGTTGCTGTTGCTACTGGATTGTGCGCTTGCGGTAAATGCTATAATGCTGAATACGGCAAAAAGCAGCTGTTTGATTATTGAGTTTTTCATGACCGTTGATTTTGAGTTTTGTATCGTTTTTGAGTTTTTCCTTATTTGATGATACAAAGGTAGGGCCATCAAAAACCGATTTTGATGAGCAAGCGCGGAGCTGACGGTGATGGTGGTGGGAGGAAATGGTGACCTGGGTCAGTCTTCTGTTTTAGAAATCAGATTGTCAGACTTCAGCCTTTTTAAAAGCTGACATCTAAAATCTGATGTCTGACAATCTCCATAAACAGAAAAGGCCACCCTTGCGGGCAGCCCTTCTATTTTTGACTTTGGACAGCAGAGATTTAGTCTAAAAATCTGCTGTCTTGATGTCTAGCATCTAATATTATTTTTCTATTATCTCAGCTTTCAGCGTGATGATATCGTTGCTGCTGGCAGCTACTGCTTCTCTGCTGTTAGCAGTTTGTCCTTTTTCAAAGAAGAAAGCCCAAGGTTTTACAGTTTGCTCAGCCGATAGGTTTGCTATGGCACTTGAACCGTAAGTGCCTAGGAGGCTTACAAGGCTTTCAGACCAAGTATTTATTTTGGCATCGTTCAAGGTGTACATCATTACATAGTGTCCCGCAGGGATACTGTCTCTGAGAAACAGCTCAAGCGCTTCCTGTTTTGCAGGATTGGCCGTTTCAAAAAGGAAAAGGCTGGTAGCTCTGCTTGGGTCACAGTTTACTGCACCATACTGAGTCGATCCAGCTACGGTCCACAGGTTGCGGTTTTGATCCATCACGAGTACATAAACACCATTTTCATTTTGGCAACGACATTTCTCGATGAGGTTGTTGTTGAAAAAGCTGGCAACAAATCCGGGTGCAAGTACCGATGGCGTAAGGGCATTTACCACGCTCAATTCGTGTTTCTTGCTATCGTATTCAAATCCTTGAGCAGTCTGGCGGAGCGTACGATAGGTATTTTTTCCAAACTGATAGCTATGCGATTGGTTAAAACCTGTCTTGCCGGGGATTACTACAAAAGAACTGTAATCGCTGTCGTTACTGCCTTCTTCTGTCACTCTCCAGTAGTAAACCACCGAATCCTGGAAGCTGTACTGTGGAGCGAAACTTATCATTGCTCCTTTTGCACTCACTTCTTGATTTACAATTACATTGTTGAATACCGGAGTAGTGTCAATTTCGAGACGGTAAGTTTTTTCAGCAGCAAATACATCGGCGTTAGCAGCCATAAAAGTAATGTTGTTATCGGCAAGCATAGCAAAGTCTGCTGGGTAGATGCGGTTAATTTGCTTTGCATTGAGGTTTATTGTCAAAGCGAGGCTATTGTTTTTCTCGCTCATTTCATCAAGTTCGTTCGATTCATCAATTCTTACAAAAAAGGTGTTTTGCCCCATTTCACTTACCCCGTTGTTTCTTACACTGAAGCTTAGATTTTTGCTGTTTTTAACACTCAGGCCTTGCGAAGCCAAAAACATAGTGTCCTTATTTGGAAAAACTCTGTAGAGATTTACTTTTACGGTTTCGTTTGTAGCAACGCCAAGGTTGTAAACATTGAAGTTGATATCAAAATTATCGTTTTCGTTATTAAATACAGCTTTCATGTCGGCTGCTGTGTAGTCGGCACTTGTTGCTTTTGAGATCGTCAGTGCAGGGTCACCGTGGTAGATGAGGTAGTTGGCTGCAAGTTCATTCAATATACCGCTGCCTATGAGTCTGTTCATAGCAAGTCTGTTCAGTTCGCCATTGCTCAGGCTACTGCCTTCTTCCGAAAGCAGGCGATAGAATTCACTACCATAAACATTGGCCGAGTAGAGCGATACAGGCTGCGTAAAACCAATGTAGGCAGAGGCGCCTTTGTTTGGTGTCAATACAAGTTTTTCGCTCGTTTCATCTGTTGAGTTGAAAAGGCTTCCGCTTGAGCAGCTTAGGGAAATGAATAGCGGATATTTTTTGGGATTGTTATAGCTGTTTACCAAATAAGCGTTGTATTCGAAGCTTTCTTCTGTAGCGTGGCCAAGGTAGGTCATAATGGATGCACCTTTACTAATGGCCGAATCGAGCGTGATATGGCTACCGATATCTTCTTTGTTGCTTTTGTCTTTAAAAAAGGAAGCCACTTCGGCGCCCATTTTACCATTTTCGACATTGGTTTTCATATTATTCAACACATTGGAGAACATCTGAGCTTCAGAATCATTGACACCGCCGCCCATATGGATGATATTTTTCTCCCATGCTTTGGCCTGAGCCGAAGCGCTGTTTTT
>JBILRK010000246.1:0-4422 GCA_044372705.1 Saprospira sp.
GGATTTTAAAGAAGATGCTTTACGATGAATACTGCTTGCACTTTTTTTCTCCTGAAGAAGAGAAACGAGCCAAGAACGAATATGCATCGATTTTACCTCTTGTAAGTCCTTCAATTCATATTGAAACGCTAAGTAATCAGCAAATTGATCCAAGTCAGTACGGTAGGAGAGACAGGTATGGGGCGAATATCGCTTTTCGTACTGTAAGTGCTTGATAAAGAGTTCAATCATGTTTAATTTGGATTCAAGACTAGTCTATTTCTTCCAAGAATTCCAGGAATTCACTAAAATTATCCAAAACTACCACATTTTCTGGTAATAAATGTGTTTTTAGAACTGCTCTCGAGCTTACGATAATCTGTAGCTCGGGGTACTCTTCGCCTAATTTACTTAAAAACTCCTGCGGATTATTTTTTGAAGAGCCCTCCGAGAGCATCACATATAAACAGTTGGGATTAAAAACAGCGTAGGCAGCAGCTAAATTTTTTAGATTGATGCCTTTGCCCAGATACATTGTTTTGCAGCCTTTTGATCTGAACAGATAATTAACAACTGTGAGCATTAGTTCCTGATCATCAGCAAATGGTTCGAACAGAATCGCCTTTGGCCTCAAAGCAGCCTTATCTGCATCGGGAACAGCTAAACCTTCACTGTGAGCAGCAATCTTTTGCCTGATAAGATGATTGATAAATTGCTCATTCGCAGCGCTTATAGAACCTGTAAGCCAAAGTAAACTCAATTTTTCAAGAAAAGGCAAAATGATACCCAAAAGCGCCAGGTCGAAACCATCTTTTTCAATAACAGAATTTAAGGTATGTTCAAATTTTTCCTCATTCAATTCTATCATTGCCATGGTTAAGGCCTGAAGTTGGTTGGAGTTTTCCAGGGTATCCTGAGAAATAGAAGCGACTTTTTTACTAATATCAACCCGCGACATTTTCGAAATCTTAGAAATGCGAAGGCCATTCCTGTTCAGGAAGGCTACGTTGAGCAGGTACTGCAAGTCATCATCGGTATAGTACCGTATGTTGGTCGTAGTGCGTTTAGGCTCTATGAAGTGATAGCGCTGTTCCCAAATTCGGATAGTATGGGCTTTTATTCCCGATAATTTCTCTAAATCCCGGATAGAGTAATTAGCCAAAGTCTTGTGAAATTAGTTTTATTTCTTAAGTGTATAAATATTTTTTATAATTGACATTAAGGTCACAAGCATAAAAGGTAAAGATATGACAGATTGTTTAAATTATCGACCAATTAATTCAAAAAATCCTCAACATTAACAAACAAAAAAAGGGCTGCAAATTTGCAGCCCTTTTAAATTATAAAATTTTCTATATTATTTTTTGATAAAAGTCAACATTTGACCGCTCGAATCTAAATCGACTAATATGCTGTCGCCCGGCAAGAAAGTTCCTGCCAATAGGGCTTTCGAGAGTTCGTTGACCAGTTCACGCTGAAGTACGCGCTTCATTGGGCGAGCACCAAATGCTGGCTCATAACCCAAATCTGCCAGGTAATCAATCGCTTTCTGACTAAGCTCAAGTTGATAACTCTGATCGGTCAGTCTTTTGGTCACACCTTTGATGAGCAACATCAGAATCTGTTTGATTTCTGCTTTGTTCAACATGGTGAACATGACTGTTTCGTCAATCCTATTCAAAAATTCAGGACGGACATGTTTTTTTAATTCTTCCAGAACTTCCAATTTTGTTGTCTCAATAATGGACAACCGTTTGGTATTGTCAACATCTTCCAAGCCATCAAAATTTTCGGCGATGATATTGGAACCCATATTCGTGGTCATGATGATGATCGTATTTTTGAAATCGGCCACGCGCCCCTTGTTATCGGTAAGTCGACCATCATCAAGCACCTGAAGCAGGATATTGAAAGTATCGGGATGGGCTTTTTCTATCTCATCCAATAGGATGATAGAATAAGGTTTTTGGCGTACCGCATTGGTTAGCTGTCCGCCTTCTTCGTAGCCTACATAGCCCGGAGGAGGACCAATAAGTCTCGAAACAGACTGTTTTTCCATGTATTCCGACATATCAAAACGGGTAATTGCCCCCTCGTCATTGAACAGAAATTCTGCAAGCGCCTTTGCCAACTCGGTTTTACCTACACCAGTTGTACCCATAAAGAGGAAGGAACCGATAGGTTTTTTGGCATCCTGCAAACCTGCACGGCTACGGCGAACTGCATCGGAGATAGCTTCAACAGCATCGCGCTGCCCTATAATTCTTTTCCCGATTTCATCTTCCATACGCAGCAGTTTTTCCCTTTCGCTTTCGAGCATACGGTTTACTGGTATGCCGGTCCAACGCGCTACAACCTCGGCTATATCATTGGCATCGACCTCTCCGTCGGTAAGCCTTTTATCTGGAGCAAGTTTGGCCAATTGCTTTTGAGCATTATCCAAAATAATTTCCTGTTCTTTAATTTTTCCGTACTCAAGTTCGGCAACCTTGGCATAATCGCTGATACGGCGGGCTTCGTCGGCCAATATTCTGAATTCTTCGATTTTGGCTTTGCAGGACTGAATAATATTAATCAACTCTTTTTCGGCCTGCCAAGCAGCTTTCAGCTGAGTGAGTTCCTCGGAAAGGTTGGCAATCTGTTCATTCATTATTACCAGACGTTTCTGATCACCATCTCTTTTCACTGCTTCACGCTCAATTTCGAGCTGACGGACTTTTCTGTCGAGTTCGTCCAGTTTTTCGGGCATAGAATTGAGTTCAAGACGAAGTTTTGCTGCTGCTTCGTCCATCAAGTCGATAGCTTTATCGGGAAGTGCACGGTCGCTAATATACCTTTTAGAGAGTTCTGCAGCGGCTATCAGTGCCTCATCGAGGATGCGAACCTTGTGATGGTTTTCATAACGCTCACGCAAACCACGCAGAATGGCAATTGCCTCTTCTACAGTTGGTTCCTCGATGGTTACTTTTTGAAAACGGCGTTCAAGTGCCTTATCTGTTTCGAAATATTTTTGATATTCATCAAGCGTTGTAGCGCCAATTGCTCTCAGTTCGCCACGGGCAAGGGCCGGTTTTAAGATATTAGCAGCATCCATAGAACCGCCGCCTCCACCAGCACCTACAAGGGTGTGTATCTCATCGATAAATAGGATAACATTGTCAGAAGTAGTAACTTCTTTCACAACTGCTTTCAGCCTTTCTTCGAACTCTCCTTTATACTTGGCCCCTGCTACAAGTGCGGCAAGGTCGAGTGAAAAGACAGTTTTATCCATAAGATTCTCGGGAACATCCTGATTGACAATTCGCCAGGCCAGACCTTCTACAATTGCAGTTTTACCTACACCAGGTTCTCCAATCAAGATTGGATTGTTCTTTTTTCGGCGTGATAGAATATGCAATACGCGTCGAATTTCATCGTCTCGGCCGATAATACGGTCCAATTTGCCCTGTCTTGCCTGATCGTTGAGATTAACTGCATATTTATTAAGGGCATTAAATTCGTTTTCAGCGCTCTCCGATTTCACAGTTCTGCCTTTGCGCAATTCTTTGATTGCTGCGCCAAGGTCTTTTTCATTTACACCCAAAGAACGAAGTAATCGGGCTGTTTTATCATCTACCGAGAAAATGCCTGCTAAAATAATATCAACAGCGACAAATTCATCGCCAAAATCTTTAGCCAGGTTTTGCGCATTCTGTATGACAAGGCTAGCCTCTTTGGAAAGATGTGAACCCATATTCCCCGTACCGTAAACCTTTGGATAAGAATCCATGATTACGTCCAGCTTATTGTTGAGATCGCTGATATTTACACCAAGCTTTTTTAGCAGGTAGCCTACTACACTTTCATCCACTTCTAGCATACCCTTCATTAGGTGGGCTATCTGTACATCCTGCTGCTGACGGGCACGGACATACTCCTGCGCTTTCAATACAGCCTGTCGGGCCTTTTCGGTGAATTTATCGAACATATAATTTGATTTATAAATTTAAAATGCCTTTCTCTTAATAACAGCAAAGAGTCAAATAATAATCCAAATGAGTGTAATTTCAAAAACAGGTCAAAACGTCAGTTACAATAAGGATTTAGCTGACATTTCTGCAAAAATTGAAGATATTTGTCAGACCTAAGCGTATTCTTCCAGTAAAATTTCTTCTTCAATACTCACCAATTCGGCTTTAAGGTATCTTTTTACGATTCGGTTTGTGCTGTGTATTGTCCTTTCGGTTTTGAGAATTTGTTGCAGGGCTTCTTTTCCTTCAGAATCAATGATGTCGAGCATTTCGTCAGAATCTAGTAATTCTGTATCTTTAATTTTTGACTCCTCATCTATTTGAAAGCCCAGGTCAAATTCGAAGTTGCCGGCAGTAACCAGGACCTTTCTAATCAATTTGCCTTTTTGAAAATGAGCAAAGCCAAAGGCTTCGGTGCTCTCATCCCAAATAA
>JBILRK010000248.1:0-4406 GCA_044372705.1 Saprospira sp.
TGCAAAATTATACCTATTTTGGGTCTAATTCTAAAAACTTTGGTTATTTTGCTTCAAATATCAAAATATGAAAAAAGAAAAGGTTTACACGGTCGATGTGTTTTGGGATGGCCCTATTGCTGGTGTGGCAGATTTTGATGGCAGCCCTTATTATTTCGATGTTATAGAAGACGATGTTGAGACCGAGCAAGGGGCCTTAAATTTTACGCTGATATTACTAAATGCTGAAATTTTTCAATTGGTACTTGAAAATATTGACATCAGGTTAAGATGGCGTATTGCCTTTGAAAATGGAGAAACCAGCTACGATACCGAACCAGCTCTTCCAAATGATAAAATTCAATTTGATATGAACAGAAATAAGATTGACAGCTATCTTTTTCAATATCAATCAATTGCAGCCATCAAAAAAGGTATTTTTACCGAAATCGAGAAAGATTTATTTGAAGTTGTCTGGTCTTGAGCATTAAAACCTCTTTTCCAATTAAATTAAAATTTCAGATGCTTTACAGTGAACCCTTTGTTTATCAACTGTTTTAGTGAATCAATGCCAATTTTTAGGTGCATTTCTACATAATTTGTAGTGACTTTCGAATCGCTTTCTATAGTTTTTACACCTTCTGGAGTCATTGGCATATCTGATACTAAAAGAAGCGCACCCGCTGAAATTCTATTCTTAAAAGCAGCAATAAATAGGGTGGCAGTTTCCATATCAATAGCAAGGCATCTTATTTTGCGCAGATATTCCTTGAATTCGGCGTCGTGCTCCCAAACTCTTCTGTTGGTAGTGTAAACAGTACCGGTCCAATAATCCTGCTCATAATCCCTGATAGTGGTCGAGATGGCTTTTTCCAGGGCAAAAGCAGGTAAAGCCGGCACCTCAGGTGGAAAGTAGTCATTCGAAGTACCTTCGCCTCTTATGGCAGCAATGGGCAAAATCAAATCTCCCACCTTGTTTTTGTCGCTGCGCAAGCCACCACATTTACCCAAAAACAGACAGGCCTCGGGTTTTATAGCAGTAAGCAAATCCATTATCGTGGCAGCATTAGGGCTGCCCATGCCAAAATTAATGATGGTGATATTATCGGCAGTAGCGGTTTGCATAGCTTTCCCCTGACCTTTAATTTCAACGCCGTGCATGTCGGCAAAGAGTTTTACATAGTTGGAAAAATTAGTCAAAAGTATATAAGCTCCAAATTCTTCCAATTTAGTGTCTGTATAGCGTGGCAGCCAATTTTTTACGATATCCTCTTTATTTTCCATGGCAATTTTGTTTTAACAAATATATAGATTTTTATTTTAATAATTAAAAATTAAGCCTTTTGCTTTGCCCCATTTAAAGTTTGAACGGAATTGATGTTAGTTGTTGTGTGTGTTTTTTTATCTTTGAAAAAATTTAAGTACTTATTTTAAACTATTATCATGCAAGTTATTTTCCTTTTATTTTTTTCTGTGCTGTCAATTACTTTATGTAAAAGTCAGGACAAACAAAAAATTGAAACATTGCTGGAATTTGTAAAAGTAGAGGGTACTAACTTTAGGATGGGCGATGCTGAATTTGAGGATGCAAAACTGCACGAAGTTGATATTAGTAGTTTTTATATACAAAAAACCGAGGTTACTCAGGAACTTTGGGTTGCTGTGATGGGCTACAATCCAAGTAAAAATAAAACTTGGAAAGAGTTTCCTGTTACGGATGTTAGTTGGGATAACTGTCAGGATTTTATAAAAAAACTAAATAGCATTACAGGTCGAAATTTCCGCCTGCCTACTGAATCAGAATGGGAGTATGCCGCCCGGGGAGGTAAACAGAGTAAGGGTTTTAAATACGCAGGATCGGATAATATCAATGAAGTTGCATGGCACTATTACAATAGTAATAACAGGGTGCATTCAGTCAAGAAAAAGATGCCAAATGAACTTGGACTATACGATATGAGCGGCAATGTTTATGAATGGTGTCAGGATTTGTATGCTGAATATAACATTG
Organism: Saprospira sp.; assembly: GCA_044372705.1. Taxonomy (GTDB): domain Bacteria; phylum Bacteroidota; class Bacteroidia; order Chitinophagales; family Saprospiraceae; genus Saprospira. The sequence continues at coordinate 1,991 of JBILRK010000248.1, forward strand.
ACAATCATATAAATAATAACAAAAATGCTTCTACATCGGATGAGTTTTACGTAATGCGTGGCGGAAGCTGGTATAGTACAACAGAATCATGTCAGGTTGCTTACAGGCAACAGCGGCGTCAATCTTCGGGAAATAACCTCAGGGGTTTTCGACTTGTAACATCCGAACTTTAAAAAATTATTCTCAAATTCTCAAATTCTCAAATTTTTCATATGCTTTCCGATTTTCGTTCCGATACCCTCACCAAACCAACTCCGGCTATGTTGGAAGCCATGTTCTCGGCTCCAGTAGGGGACGATGTTTTTGGTGAAGACCCGACAGTAAATGCACTCGAGGCAAAAGCCGCAGCACTGTTTTCGAAAGAAGCAGCCTTGTTTTGCCCAAGTGGCACCATGGCCAATCAAATTGGGATAAAAGCACACAGCAATGCCCCCGGAGAACTAATATGTGACAAACTTTCACATGTTTATCTCTACGAAGTGGGCGGTATTGCCTTTCATTCCGGATTATCCGTTAGCCTGACCGAAGCAGAACTGGGCATTTTGAAACCAGCAGATATTCATGAGCGTATCAATCTTTTTACAGATATGCACAAAGCGCCGTCGCAACTCGTTGTTTTGGAAAATACCTGCAACAAGGGTGGTGGATCCTGTTACGAATTGGATAATCTACAAGAAATCAGTAAATTATGTTTAGAAAAAGAACTGAAGCTTCATCTGGACGGTGCTCGAATTTTTAATGCCATTGTCGCTAAAGGCTACAGCAGCACTGAAATTGGAGCTTGTTTCGACTCCCTTTCCATTTGTCTTTCAAAAGGCTTGGGTACACCTATGGGTTCCCTGCTAATCGGAAACAGAGAATACATTCAAAAATGCCGCCGCATCAGAAAACTCTTCGGAGGCGGTATGCGACAGGCAGGTTTTATGGCTGCAGCCGGCATCTATGCCTTAGAACACCATATAGGTCGCTTGGCCGAAGACCATCAGCTGGCAAAATCCTTTGGTGCTGAAATAGCAGGACTATCCTATGTTGAAGAAGTTTTCCCTGTTGAAACCAATATTGTTATTGCTAAATTAGACAAACAGATTGTACTGTCAGAATTTTTGGCAAAACTGGGTTCTGATGGGGTAAAAGCAGTTCCCTTTGGGCCGCAGTTGGTCAGGTTCGTAACGCATCTCGATGTGAATGAGGATAATGTAAACCATGCTTTGGAGGTATTGAAAAAAATGGGGGAGTAATTTTTAATCTCAAGAGCTGTTTTTATCAAGTTTTGATAGTTTTATTACTTTTATCCTATAATCATTAACTGCCAAAATGGCATATTTTTTCAAAAAAGCACTATCTTTGCCTACTGAGATGAAAGATTGTAAAAAAACCCTCAGTCCCTATAGCCTCCTCGAAAGCTTTAGGGATTCTACTTACAAAATTCTAATTTATATCTTCTGACTTCTACCTTCTTACTTCTAATTTATACCTTCTACCTTCTAGATACATGGAACTATACGATAACAATCCCACCATCAATTTCGACAAAGAACAGGTCGAAGAAAGCCGTCAGGGCGATGTTTTTTTTAAAGAACAGATGCTTAAGAAAGGAGAGGGGAGCCACAAAAAATTTTATATCGAAAGCTATGGCTGCCAAATGAATTTCAGCGACAGTGAAATCGTTGCAGCGATTCTCTCAGATATGGGTTATGAGCCTACCCGAGATATGGAACAATCCGATCTTATTTTGGTCAATACCTGCTCTATCCGTGAAAAGGCCGAGGATACCGTACGCAAACGCCTGCGTGTATTTGACAAACTGAAATTACAGCGCCCGGGAATGCTTGTAGGCGTTTTAGGCTGCATGGCCGAACGCATGAAATCTGCATTGCTCGAGGAAGAAAAATTGGTTGATATTGTACTTGGCCCCGATGCCTACCGCGACCTTCCAAACCTGATAGCCACAGCCGAAGATGGTGACAAAGGCATCAATGTTTTTCTCTCACGCGAGGAAACTTATTCCGATATCAATCCGGTGCGTTTGGATAATAATGGCGTTAGCGCCTTTGTTACCATCATGCGCGGATGCGACAATATGTGTTCTTTCTGTGTGGTGCCTTTTACCCGTGGACGTGAGCGCAGTCGCGATCTCTACAGTATATTGGCCGAATGTACCGAATTATTAGGCAGAGGATATAAAGAAGTAACCCTACTTGGACAAAATGTGGACAGTTACAAATGGAAAAATCCAGAAAACGACAGCACTGTCGATTTTGCCGATTTAATCGAGGCGGTTGCCCTGCTAAATCCAGATTTAAGGGTGCGTTTTTCTACCTCTCATCCTAAAGACATCAGCGATAAGGTGCTGCACACCATGGCTGCGCATGAAAATATCTGCAAGTATATTCACCTGCCGGTACAATCAGGTAGC
>JBILRK010000249.1:0-4405 GCA_044372705.1 Saprospira sp.
TAGTGGAGCCTGAGTCTCCAGATTTGAAACAATTTATTGAAGATATGTGGGAAACGATGTATCACACAAAAGGAATCGGTCTTGCAGCGCCTCAGGTAGGAAAGGCAATTCGAATCTTTATTGCAGATACTGAACAGCTCAATGACGACGAAGATGATGAAGACAATTTTATTGGGATTAAAAAAGTATTCATAAATCCTTTAATCCTAAAAGAAGCAGGCGAACCTTGGACTTACGAAGAGGGCTGCCTCAGTATACCCGATTTGAGGGGCAAAGTAAGTCGTCAACCTCAAGTTAGACTCACTTATTTTGACGAAAACTTTGTGAAGCACGACGATGTTTTTGACGGCATGAATGCAAGGGTTATACAGCATGAGTACGACCACATTGAAGGTATTCTTTTTACCGATCACCTTTCTCCCCTGAAAAAACAACTGATGAAAAATAAAATGGAGAAAATCCGAAAAGGCGAGATCAGTCCTAAATATAAAATGGTTTTTGGACCAAAATAGTTTTATAAATAATTGAATATGAATAATTTGAATGTTAAAATTCTTTTACTTGCCATCATATTGTTTTTTGGAAGTTTCAGAATAGCCGATGAAAAAAAGCCACCACTCAAATTAGCGCTACTAAAATATAATGGTGGGGGAGATTGGTATGCCAATCCCACAGCACTTCCAAATTTAGCTAAGTTTTGTAATGACAAACTCAAAACTAACTTTGAATTGGAATATGCCACTGTAGATGTGGGCAGTGTAGAAATTTTCGATTATTCATTTGTGCACATGACAGGGCACGGAAATGTGGTTTTTTCCCCTGCAGAGGCAGAAAACCTTAGACTTTATCTTCAATCAGGCGGTTTTTTGCACATCGACGATAACTATGGTATGGATCCCTTTGTCAGGCCCGCCATGAAGATGGTATTTCCTGAATTGGAATTTGTTGAATTACCCTTTTCTCATGAGATATACCACAGTGCATATGATTTTAAAAGCGGTTTGCCAAAAATCCACAAACATGACGATAAACCTGCTCAGGGTTTTGGATTAGTTTGGGAAGGCAGGGTCGTATGCTACTACTCTTATGAGACCGACTTAGGCGATGGCTGGGAAGACCAGGATGTGCACAATGACCCTGAGGAAAAAAGACAGGAGGCCTTGAAAATGGGGGCAAACATAGTGCAATTCGCTTACGAATATTAGGCGATTAGTTTCAATGTAAAATTATAGCGAAGATTTTTAAATCGTCTCAGATGTCTTTTGAGATGTTAGATCAAGCTTTTTTGCTTAATAACGCTTCTACAATATCAACTGCTGCGCCTACTGTAAGCATTTTTTCGGCAGAATCATCATCTATTTCAATATCAAAGGCCACCTCTGTGTCTAAGATAATATCTACCAAATGCTGCGAATTTATTTTTAAATCACGCATCAGATCGGTTTCCTCTCCAACAGTTTCGAGCGCCTCTTTATTTTGAACATAAGCTGTGATGATGGCTCTGAGCTTTTCGGTTATTTCTGAACGTGTCATGGGTTATCAGGTATTAAGGTATAAAATTTTAGGATGCCGAATTTTTGGCGGGTTCTATTTGTATATACTTTTCAACAATATAATTGTTTCTTTGGGGAGATGATCTGGCAACCAATTCTGCCAAAAATCCGGTTAGAAAAAGCTGTGTGCCGATAATTATTGTTAGTATTCCGAAGAAAAAGATGGGTCTGTCTGTCATGCCATATTCGGTCAATAAAATTTTGGCAATAGTCAGGTAAACCAAAATGGCAAATCCTATAAAAAAAGACAAAAGCCCCAATGAACCGAAAAAGTGCATGGGTTTTTTGCTGAATCTGCTTACGAAAATTATTGACATCAAATCCAAAGGACCATTTATAAAACGATTGAGTCCGAATTTTGACTTACCGTGTTTTCTAGGAAAATGTTGCACTACCTTTTCTCCGATTTTTTTAAATCCGGCGGCTTTGGCAATTACAGGAATGTAACGGTGCATTTCTCCATAGACCTCAATGTTTTTGACTACATCGTTTTTATAAGCTTTTAAACCGCAGTTCATATCATGAAGTTTAATGCCGCTCATCAAACGGGTTACACCATTGTAAATTTTGGTTGGAATGGTTTTGCTAATCGGGTCATATCTTTTCTTTTTCCACCCCGAAACCAAATCAAAACCATCTTTTGTAATCATATTATACAATTCCGGAATTTCATCAGGTGAGTCCTGAAGATCAGCATCCATAGTAATTACTACATCGCCCGAAGCATTTTCAAATGCCACATTCAATGCGGCAGATTTGCCGTAATTTCTTCTGAATTTAATTCCCTTTACCGCTGGGTTTTGTTCGGTGAGTGTTTGAATAATATTCCAGGAATTGTCGCTACTACCATCATCAATCATAATAATTTCGTAACGGAAATTATTTGCTGTCATCACTTTTCTTATCCATGCTTCCAATTCGGGCAAAGATTCTTCTTCATTGAGAAGAGGAATTACTATAGTTATATCAATTTCGTTGCTATTGTTAACCATCTTGAGGATATTTTTAATAAAAACGCACTATTTTTTTCTTGCCATAAAACTAACAGATGCAGAGATGGCAATACCCCATACTAAACTGAAAATTAGATTTATAGAAGCTGATCCACTTGCCGAGAAATAGAAAGATGCTTTTTCTAAATGCAAATTTAATCCTTTTTCAACGATTGCAGAATCACTTGCAGTCAATTTATAAGTTTCACCTTTTTCTTTGATTTGCTTATTGAGTTGAGTGTTATACATCTGATCCGATCTTTTAGCTCGGTAATATTCTTTGAACTTGTTGTTATAATCGGGAGCAACAGTACTTTGAAGAAGTAAAATACTCAATGCCATGTAAACTCCTAGAATAAGCGAGCTGAACATCCCCAAACCGAAAGCAGACCAAAAACCCATCCCTCTTGGAGCATATTGCATTCTGAAACCCATCACTGTCCAAACAATGCAGATAATAATAGCAAAGCGGAAAATCCATTCAATCCAACCCGTCATCGATTGCCCAATCAGATGTAAAAACATGAGCGCTGCAAAATAGCCCAATCCACAAAGCGAACTTACATAAAAAGCTGTTTTGGCTATGTTTTTAAAATTGATATTTGACATAAAATACGTTTGATAAATTAACTTAAAACACTAATGCTATCCTGATTGAAAAGGTTTAGAATTCTGGTCTTTCTCTTTTTATAAGGAAAGCTGTGAAAGCTGCCAATACGAAGCCTGCAATTAATTCCAGCATTACGCCAATGTCAAAAATTCTTGGACCAAAATAGCCTTTTTTGTATGCTTCCAGCTGTTGTTCAAATAGTTCCTGAGTAATTTTAGTGTCTTTATGCTCAATGAAGATTTTTACAGCAATTTCTCTGGCGCTATCATTAAGAGATGGTTCTACGTAATTAAAAATGACAAAAACTGTTGCAAATTTGATGAGATAGGCTAAGATAAAAATCTGGTAGGCAGTTTTTAATGCTTCCTGAAATCCAATAAATGGCTCATTTCTTAAAGATCTTTCGCGCCATACACCTATAAGCATTCCCGAAAAAATAAGTAACCAACTGAGTTTTTCCAGCCCACTTATTAGATTTAGCGGCTGGTTCAAATATATGGCTACAACAAAAGACATGGCCAATAATCCTGAAACTAAACCGTATATAATTCCTGAGTTCATTGTTTTGAATTTATACTATTTATGACTCATTCAATATTTTCCAGAGCTTGTCTTTTAATTCGCTGAGGCCAATTTGTGCTACAGAAGAAATAAAAACATGCGGAATTTTTCTTGGTAAACTGGGCTTCATCAGTTTTTTTAATTCATCATCTATCAAATCACATTTTGTAATAGCCAACAAACGAGGTTTATCGAGTAGTTCTTCGTTGTACATCTCGAGTTCATTAACCAGGATTTTATATTGTTTATTGATGTCGTCAGCATCTGCTGGAACCATAAAGAGTAAAACGGAATTTCTCTCAATATGTCTCAAAAACCTCAAACCTAAGCCACGTCCTTCATGTGCTCCTTCAATTATCCCGGGTATATCTGCCATTACAAATGATTTGCTATCGCGATAATTTACGATGCCAAGATTAGGCACTAAGGTAGTAAAGGGATAATCTGCAATTTTGGGTCTGGCTGCACTTAAAACAGATAAGAGGGTCGATTTTCCTGCATTTGGAAAGCCAACCAAACCAACATCTGCAAGTACCTTCAGCTCAAGAATCACCCAGCCCTCCTCACATTCACCATTTGGTGAAGTATAGGTAGGCGTTTGGTTGGTAGCTGTACGGTAATGCCAGTTTCCATTTCCGCCATGTCCGCCTTTCATAAGGATTTCAGATTGGCCTTCATCAGTAATTTCA
>JBILRK010000250.1:0-4404 GCA_044372705.1 Saprospira sp.
AAAGCCTACGAAAAAGAGAAAGCATTGGAAAAGAAAAATAAATAAGGCTCGACCTTATCAGTTTCCAATCCGTTGAAAATATTGAACACTGAGCTACAAATGAACTTTGTGGCTCTTTTTTTGAAGGAATTATAATAGAGTGAGTGTTTAAAAATCAAATATATAAACTGTCTAATTTTAGGCTGGGGCTTATTATCCTAATATTGCAGCTAGTCCCAACCCTTATGTCTGCACAGTTCGAGGAGGAGGAATCGGAGAACGACAGTTCGAAAATTGACCTGATTTTTTCACGAAAAATGAAGGGTGTGCAGACTTCAGAAGGTGAGCATCTCATCCTTCAGGGCGATGTACATTTCAGACAGAATGAAATGCATATGTGGTGCGACACTGCCAAGCGCTATCCCAATAAAAAAATTGTGGCCTTCGGTAATGTGCAGATGTTGCAGAATGACAGTATCAGGGTTTTTTCCGATTCCATATTTTATGATGGAAATACCAAAAAATCAAGGTTGAGCGGTGAGGTAGTATTGCAGGATTCAACTATGACCATGTTTACAAAAACATTGTTTTACGATTTGAGTACAAGAATTGCAAGTTACCCTAAAGGAGCTTTAGTCGTATCAGACAGTACTCAACTAGTCAGTAAAAATGGTTATTACGATGCCAATAGCAATATAGCCTATTTCACCGATTCGGTACGGATGACCAATCCAAATTACAAACTCATTGCTGATTCACTTTCTTTCGATACCAAAAAAGAAATTACCTACTTTTCCGGGCCAACCTATATATACAACGATAAGGACTTGGTTTACTGCGAAGATGGATATTACGATAATATTAAAAATTATGCAGTAATGACCGGCAATCCATATTATCTGGAGCGGAATGACAAGGGTTATAAAAAAGCAAAGGGAGATACCATTATTTATGATGGAAAAATCAATAAGTACTACCTCATAGGCAATGCCGTTTTCGAAGATGGCGATAAAGAGGTGCGTGCCGACACCATTGAGCAGGACGGAGAAACCGAACAGTTTTATTTTAAAGGTAATCCCAAATTCAGGAGTCTTGATTCGACACAAAATCAAACCATCGACTCGAAATTTTCATACTACGATTCCAAAACCGAAACGGTCATTTTCAGAGAGGATGTAAAAGTTGTTGATAAAAATCAAGTGCTGATTGCTGATAGTTTGGACTATACAAAATCAAATCGTACGGGCATTGCAAGAGGTCGTGTTGTTTGGGAAGACTCGAGTGCCAATACCAGAATTCTATGCGGAGAGGCCATCTACAACGACTCAACCGGAAGTTTTCTGGCCAAGGAAAATCCTATTTTGGTTACAAAAATGGATAAGGACAGTCTATGGCTCAAGGCCGATACCTTGAGGGCGGTTCCCGATAGTACAAACAAAGATAAAAAGACTTTTTTGGCCTATAATAATGTGAAAATTTTTAAGACTGATATTCAAGGTCTTTGCGATTCGCTTACTTATAGCCAGTCCGACTCGCTGTTTCAGTTCTTTTTAGACCCTGTGCTTTGGATGGATTCTGTGCAATTTACGGCCGATACCATCAGGGCATTTATGTCGGAAGGCAAAATGCGCAAGGCCTTTATGTATCAAAATTCAGTCATCATCAGCACAGAGGATCAGGTATATTTTAATCAGATCAAAGGGCGGGATATGCTGGCCGATTTTGTGGATAATAAGCTAAATACACTTGATGTACAATCGAATGGCAAGGCTGTTTATTACGTGAGTGACAATGAAAAACGCTATATGGGCGTAAACGATGTCAATTGCTCAGATATGTTTATGTTTTTTAAAGAAAATCAGGTGCAACGCATCAAATTTACCGGTGAGCCACAGGCTGTTTTACACCCCATGAATATGACCGATCATATCGCCATGAGGATAAAAGAATTCAGATGGCTGGAAGAACAAAGGCCTAAGTCAAAATTTGAAATTAGCGCTGACAATGATTGGTCATTCCGTTTGAAGGAATTATCTTCGAATCCAGGGCTTGAAAATATTTCTATTGACAGTTCAAAAGTTGAAAATAGTCTCGATACTTTGCCCGAAAAAACGCTAGTAGACAGTATCCCAACTATCAAAGATAAAAGTAGCAAACTAGGCGCTAAGAAAGAAAATAAGGACTTGCCAACCCCCGAAACAGGGAAAAAATTAAAAATCGAAGGTAAAAAAGAGGACTAGAAAGATCCTTTTTAAGATAGCTAACTGGGCCTAATTGCAACTTATCATGAAATATAGCATAAACCCTAAATAGAAAACTATTTCATTGATAATTGTTTACGAAGCACTTGCAGCGAAAATTTTATGGTAAAATAATAAATTTTACTTGTTTATAAGGATACAATCTCATAAATTTGGTGGTTCTGAAAAAATAACAAACCAAAAACCAAATTACTATGAAATTTTTTACAATCTTGATGGTACTGCTGCTTGTGGCATCCCAAAGCTTTGCACAGGCACTTGAGCATCAGTTGCTCAGCCGCAGAGAAGAAGCAGGAACCGTTTTGCTTCGCACAAAAATTCAATCCCCATTACAAAATTCAGATAGAGGTCAGGGACTAAAATTCAAAAGCCCCGTTCCTTTTACTTCTTTGGCCTTAGTTTGGAAGACCAATCAGCAAACATTGAATCCTTCTGCTTTTGCTGTTCATTATCGTGTGCATCACCCAGAAATAGGCTGGAGAAAATGGGCAACAGAAGAAGGTGCATACAGTCCTGCCGATCATGGATTGGGAGATTATTACACAACTGACCTGCTTTTTGGTATTGATGAAAAACAGCACGATTCTATAGAGTTTTATCTTGAAACACCACAAGGCGTACTACTTCAGGAAGTTCAGCTTGTATTGCAGGACATGAGTGGCCATCAAAGTAATTCTATCATTGATAATGGCACTGCAAAAAGTATTGCAAGTAGTTGTCCGGCACAACCGGTTATGATTCAACGTTCAGGTTGGTGCGGAAGCTACACAGCTTGTCTCACGCCTACCTACACGCCTTCTTACATTACGACACCTACACACACTGTAATTCACCATGGCGCCAGTCCCGACACCTACACCGATGGATATGCCGTAGTGAGAAGTTACTGGAATTACCATGTAAACACCTTGGCATGGTCAGATATTGGGTACAACTACCTTTTCGATAAAAACGGTAATATGTTTGTCGGTCGTCATAACCCAAATTTCCCTGCAAGGGATGTAAGAGGTGCACACGCGGGTAGTTCAAACAGTAGTTCAATTGGACTTAGCTTCTTGGGAAATGCCGATATTGCAGGAAATGTGCCACAAGCGACTTTAAACCTTGCAACCAATTTTATAGCATGGTGGTATAATCTAAGAGGTCTTAATCCTACTACCTCTGCAAATATTATAAATCAGGCAGGTACCATAACCTTAAATCTGCCTAGAATTTGCGGACACAAGGATTTGAATCCTACTGCTTGCCCGGGCGTTTTACTGTACAACTACCTGCCTACTTTCAGAAGTAATGCGCAACAGATTATAACTAATTGTCAAAGTGTTGTGGCTCCTACCCTTTCGGTAAGTGCTGGTTGTGCTACAGGTTCAGTGACATTGAACGTTACAGTATCTGCAAATCAGACCTTTCAATTGCTGAACAGCGCAGGTACAACAGTACTGCAAAGCTGGACTGGCACAGCGACAACTTATACCTTTAGCGGCTTGGCAACTGGCACCTACACTGGAAAAGTAATCAGAAACAGTGTGACCTCAGCCCTTAGTTCGGCAGCAACACTTACAAACAGAACAGCCACTGTCGGCGGAACAATCAGCGGAACAAGCGGAATCTGTTTGGGAAGCGCCACAGGAACAATGACTTTGTCTGGACATATTGGTTCAATTGTACGATGGGAGAAAAAATTAAGAACTGCCACAACCTGGACAAATATCACAAATACTACTGCCAGCTACAGTGAAACTCCAGCATCTGCTGCTGTTTGGGATTATAGAGCCCTGGTTCAGGATGGAAGCTGCGCATCTGTTTATTCAAACACTTTTAGCATAACAGTTTCTGCTGCATCAACTGGCGGAACACTCGCAGGAACAACTACAGCTGTTTGCTTAGGCACGGCTAGTGGAACTATTAGCTTAAGCGGTCATATTGGCACGATTATACGTTGGGAAAAGCGCTTAAATACAGGCACATGGGCCAATATTGCCAACACTACAACCACTTACAGTGAAACACCTACAAGTGCTGGTTCTTGGCAATACCGTGCATTGGTTCAAAATGGAACCTGTGTTTCAACTTACTCCACAGTATTTAGTAAAACCTTCAACTCCTCCGTTGCAGGTACATTAAGTGGAACGGCTGGAGCTGTTTGTTTAGGAACAAGTACTGG
>JBILRK010000251.1:0-4402 GCA_044372705.1 Saprospira sp.
ACAGTTTCATCACATCAATTTATTTGTTTTTGAGTGCCAACGTATCTATGAATTTTTTTATCACTTGGCCTCAATTTAAGAAACGCTTTGCCCAAATAATCAATGAGATCACCAGCCATAATTGCCTCCTGACTCATTTCTTCAGCAGCTATATCTCCTGATAAGCCATGTATATAAACCCCAAGAATACTAGCTTCTAATGGCGTGTATTCCTGTGCCAGCAGGCCTGTAATAATGCCCGTAAGTACATCTCCACTTCCTGCTGTTCCCATTCCTGGATTACCTGTAGAGTTGAAATAGCAATCGCCATTTGGGGTTGCAGTACAACTGTTTGCCCCTTTCAAAATAATATATACACCGAGTTCCATAGCTTTTTCTCGCAGGAGCTCATAACGGTCATAACCGTTTTCTGTTCGTCCGAACATGCGTTCAAACTCTTTTGGGTGTGGTGTGAGAATGCTATTTTTGGGAATAAACTCCATCCAATCGGGACTTTGCGCCAAAATATTCAGTGCATCGGCATCTAAAACAGCGGGATTTTCCATGTTTTTTAAAATGTAGCAAAGTGCATTCCTTGTTTTGTTTTTGGTGCTTAGTCCACAACCAACCGCCACAGTATTATATTTTTGCAATTCATATACTCTGGTAAAAATGAATTGGTCTTCATCGAGTGTTACCATAGCCTCGGGAATTGACATTTGCATAACATCGTATCCACAGCCGGGAACATGAACGGTTACCAAACCTGCACCTGATCTTAGACAGGCTCTTGTGGCCAGTATAGCAGCCCCCATTTTTCCGTGTGAACCCATTACAAGCAAGGCATGTCCGAAAAGACCTTTGTGTGCAAATTTTGGACGTATTTTGTAAATTCTTTTAACGGAATCCTCTGTCACATAATAGTTGTGGCTTGGCAGTGCGTCAATAAACTTTTTATCAAGACCAATTGAATCGTAAACAAATTCGCCAACCCTTCCGAAATTGTCAGGTAACAGAAAACTAAATTTAGGTGATTCGAAAGTAAAAGTATAATCAGCATGAATACTTGTGCCGAAAGTTTGTCCATCGGCAAACATACCACTTGGAATGTCTATAGAAACAACAATGTTATTACATTCATTTATAAAGTTGACGATTTTTTCAAGCTCTCCGTCGAGTGGTCGGCTAAGGCCGCTACCCAAGATAGCATCTATGAGAATCTCATTTTCGTCAAAGATCGGAATATTTTCAGCAAGGCTGATATGGCTTACCTTTACCAGACCTTCATTTTTTAGTCTTTCCAGATTGGCACTAAAGTCGTTGGAAGAAGATTGAAAAACATCTAAAACAAAGACCTCAACTTCATAACCTAGTTTTTGTAACATTCGTGCCGATGCTAATCCATCACCACCATTATTTCCCTGTCCGCAAATAATGCTTAAAATTGGATTTTCATCTTTTGGAAATTCACCTGAAAACCAATTGCAAAAAGTCTCAGAGGCTCTTTCCATTAAGTCTATAGAACTTATGTTACCTGTATTTATGGTGTTTTTGTCGCAAAGTCTTATTTGTTCAGCTGTCAATATTTTCATGTTCCTGTATTTTTTCTTTATGGGAGTATATGATTATTTTATTTGTAAATCCTTGCCAAATGAATTGAAGAATCGGTCTTTAATCTGTAGCATTGCCGGACTGTCCTTTTCCCAAAGCAGGAATGACATGGTATATAACATTCGTCCTATAAGCACCGATTCTACAAATATGTGTACATCATCGGCTTTTAACTCGGCTCTAATTCCTTCGTATAGATCTAGGCATAGATATTCTTCCTTTTTTAAAATGGAGGGCTTTAATTCCTCCTCTTCAGAATCACTCATGTCCTTAATAAGGTCATTTAATACTACCTCATAAAAAAGCTGTTTTTGTGCTTTTGTGTTGTTATAGGAAGGTTCTTTGGATAGATCGGTAATTGAGGCATAGGTATCATAATTTTTCTTTGGATAGTGGAATTCAATTCTATTTTTATTGTAATTGATTTTCTTCCAGGGTTTTTTAGGGAAGGCAATATAATAGCCGTCTTCCCATAGTTTAGCCTTTTCCCAACCGGGTGGAATTTCTCCCTGTTTAAGTTTTAAAGTATCAACATATGCCAAATCTGAACTGCTGTCAATTACTGTTTCCGATTTTTTTTCAACGCTTTTTTTGGTCTCCTTTTTATTGTTACAAGCCGCAATTGCCAATGCTACGAAGAGCACTAATAGGAGATAGATGCTGTATTTTTTTTTCATTTATTTTATTTTTATTCGCTTCGCAAAAATACAAAAAAGCCCGGCAATAAACCGGGCAATATCAAAAAAATAAGTTGTAGCAGTTAATTATTTTTTCTCTGGCTGAAGCATCAGTCCAAGTTCATTCCATTGAACATCAGTAATTTCGCTTGGAGAACCCATCATGAGGTCTTTAGCCTGCTGATTGAGCGGGAAAGCAATGACTTCACGTATATTTTCCTTGTCGGAGAAAACCATGACCATACGATCTAGTCCAGGAGCGATACCACCGTGGGGAGGCGCGCCAAATTTGAAAGCATTGATCATGTGGCCAAAGCGACGGTCGACTTCTTCTTTTGGGTAGCCTACAATTTCGAAGGCCTTGTACATGATGTCAGGGCGATGGTTACGAATAGCGCCCGAAGATAATTCAATGCCATTGCATACAATGTCGTACTGATATGCTGAGACAGCTGCATAATCGCCGCTTTCAATAGCCTTGTCAAGTGCTTCCATTTCACCCTGAGGCATAGAGAATGGATTGTGCGAAAAGTCCCAAGCCTGTTTCTCATCATCATATTCATACATAGGAAAATCAACAATCCAACAGAATGCCAGGGTATCCGGGTCTGCAAGTTTCATTTCGCTTGCTACCCAGCTGCGAACTTTACCCAATGCAGTATTTACCGTTTTTCTATCACCTGCCATTAGAAGTACAGCATCTCCTGTTTCGGCATTCATGCCAGATTTAATACTGTTCAATTCGTTTTCGGACAATGCTTTTACAACTGAACCCTTTATTTCCTCTTCGCTATATTGTATGTAGCCTATACCAAATGCACCATTTTCTTTGGCGACAGCCTGTGCATTGTCGAAAAATTTACGGGCCATATTAGCAGCACCTTTTACTAGAATTGCTTTTACACATTTTCCGGCAGTATCATGCATTTCCTTATAGACTTTGAATTCCGAGTGCCCAAAATGCGCTGTTAAATCCTGCATTTTCATGTCGTAACGAATATCGGGTTTGTCATTGCCATACCATTCCATCGAATCGTGGAATTTGATTCTTGGGAAAGGAAACTGTTGCATTTTTTTATTGCAGACCTTTGGAACCAGGTATTGATACATTTCTTCCAAAAGCACAAAGAGCTCATCCTGAGTAATAAAAGCCATTTCCATATCGAGTTGGTAAAACTCGCCCGGAGAACGGTCTGCACGGGCATTTTCATCTCGGAAACAAGGTGCAATCTGAAAATAACGATCAAATCCCGAGCACATTAACAACTGTTTGTACTGTTGTGGGGCCTGTGGCAATGCATAAAATTTTCCGGGATAAAGGCGGCTAGGCACAACATAGTCGCGGGCACCCTCGGGTGAACTTGCAGTAAGGATAGGAGTTTGAATCTCCAAAAAGTTTTTACCTGCAAGGAAATTTCGAATTTCCATCATCATTTTGAAACGCATTTTGATGGCTTCCTGCAATTCGGTTCTGCGAAGATCGATGAATCGATATTTAAGACGCAAATCTTCACCTGGGTTTTCATGAAGCTGGAAAGGTAGGTTTTCAACCAGTGAATCTATAGTGAGTTTGCGGACAATGACTTCGATTTCTCCCGTTCCCATATTCGGGTTGACATCCTTACCTCTCGATTTTACCTCTCCTTCGATGATAATAATACTTTCTGGCTTCAGTGTTTTTGCCAGTTCAAAGGCTTCTGCATTTTCTTCCGAGAAAACCAATTGGGTTTTTCCATAATGGTCACGTACTGTAATGAACATCAGGCTTTTACTGACATTTCTAATATCTGCAGCCCAGCCGGCAAGTCTTACTGTTTCCCCTTCATTTACTGCTCTGAGGGCATTGCAATTGTGTGATCTGTATTTTGACATTTTTATATTTAGATGAAAGATGAAAGAATGGAAGAATGAAAGGTTTTAACATCTGCTATCTGCCTTCAAATTTTCAAGTGTTTTATTTTATAATTTTAACTTGATTTCAACACCGCGAAGTTAGCAGTTTTGTCTAAATTTTTAATGTTTTGAAAGCTTCGACTAAAAAAAATGCAAATGAATTGGAAAAATAAAGCCATTTTGTAATTTTACAGCCCATTTCATAAAATCTGATCTGCATAACTGCTAATACAGGTTTTTGC
>JBILRK010000252.1:0-4397 GCA_044372705.1 Saprospira sp.
GCAATAAATGTAAATGGTGCAATTTTGTAAAAACACAGCTCTCCCCCGACAGTTTCAGAGATGAAGAGGAAGAGCTGTTGGATGACTGATTTGAGATTACTTGTTTTTGCGTTCCTGAATCATACGCAAGATTTTTTTCTTGAACTCTCGCTCGGCAGCAGGAATCTTAACAATTTTGTAGGCTGGAACCGCTGTTTTAAGCTTGGGATAATATTCTCTTTTTAGCTCAATGATTTTTTCATCATTGTTTAATGCTTGCTTGTACATATTGTCGATTTCGGCATCAGACATCGACTGTAAAGCATTCATTTTAACCCTTTTTTGATTCAATTCTCTTTCCTTTTGGCTGAATTCATTGTAAATGGGCCAGAATTTTGCCGATTCATCGGCCGTAAGTTCAAGTTCCTGAGTAAGATAAGCCGTCCAAAGTGCTTTGATGCGTTCCTGTCTTTCGGCTTTTCGTGGTCCTTGTGCATAAAGAGATGACAGCGTACAAATGGTTAAAATTAAAAGAAGTAAGTTTTTCATGATATTAAGTTTTAAATATTTTTAAATAATTAGTTCGGTTTCTTTTTGTTTTTGAGCAGCGATTGTTCCAAAGCTTTAAAATCTTCATCGTCCAGTTCCAGCAGGAGATCCTCCAAATTAGCATCATCGGCTATTTTATCGAGCAGTTCTTCCTTTTCGGGGTTTTCTGCTGTTGTTTTTGATGGCTCTTGAGTTGTCTGAACTTCCTTTTTTGGAGGAGGGAGAGAGTCGGAGGGGAAAATCAGGTTATTTTCGCTTGAAATAAATTCTATATTTTCCAGGTCAACTCCTTCGGTCAAATCTTCGGTTTCAATGGCATCAATTTCGGCAAGCAGGTACTCGTTCAGTTCAAGCGTTTCTAATCCCTGCAATTTTTTATCAATGTTTAAAGCCATCAGTCTGTCATAATCCAAAGGATTATTTCCCCTGAAATACCAAAGTCCGACAATAACAAGCAGGAGCAAAGAGGCGGCAATGGCCATCACATAACTCGGATTCATATGCCTGATTTTTTTATCCTCGGGCGCTTCAGCAATTTTTTTTCTGAGTTCCGATTCAAAATTATCGAAATATCCTGGCGGCGTTTTCCCAAGCTGTGCTTCCCTGTTTTTTTTCAAACCCGAGAGCAGTGGCGGTATTTTATCTTCTTCCATAACTTTAATTTGACTTGTTCAGAATATAATTTTCAATTTTTTGTGCTGCATGATGATAACTTGCTTTTAGTGCACCTACCGAGGTCCCGCAAATTTCGGAAATGTCCTGATAGCTCAATTCATCGTAGTATCGTAGCAGAAAAACCTGTTTTTGTTTATCGGGTAAGAGCGCAATTGCCTCGGCCAATAGTTTCTCGGCCAAACTGTTATCGACATAGGCATCGGCACTTAGACTTTGTACTTTAGTATTTTCCATGTCATCAATTGATTCCAGATGGTTTTTCTGTTTTTTGGCAAGAAAGGAAAGCGATTCATTTGTTGCAATGCGATAGAGCCAGGTGTATAGTTTAGAATTTCGTTGAAACCCTTCAATGCCTTTAAAAACTTTGATAAAGGTTTTTTGCAGCAGCTCATCGGCATCGTCGTGCTGACCAACCATACCTCTTATATGCCAGTAGAGTCGCTCCTGATAAGTTTTTACCAGTAGTGAAAAGCCTCTTTCATAAGCATCTGAAGTAGATAAGAGTGAAAGGATTTTATGTTCTGTATCTTCCGACATAATTTTTAAAATACTGTGCTTTTTCCGTCTTGCAGTTCTAAGACTTTATAAAAATGAAAAGGTTTAATCCTAAGTAGTCAAGCACAAATAATAATACCTTTGAATGAAGTCTTTTTCATACTGACATCGTTAGAAAGCCTCGCTGAAGGTACCACTTCATCTGCGTTTTCTGCCTTGCCAGCCTAAAAAATACTTTCATTGATAACATACCATTATTTATGCTCGACTACTTAAATATAAATTATTTTACAATTTAACAAAATTCATTTTTATACGTTTGAATGTAGTCTGGCTATTTAGCCAACATAAAAAAACTGTTAATTTAGAGTAAATGCAGAGGAATAGCTTGTTTTAACAATTTTCCTTTATAATTTTACTTTGTAAATACGCTGCATGAATTGCTCCACATCAAAATATAAGGCACTTATTCCGGTTAAAAATCCAAATCTGCTGCCCGAATGCTATGAACTTCAACAGAAGGGCTATACTGTGGGCATAGTTTCCGATATTAAAAGTATCTCAGCACTTTGGGACAGTGTAGCGCCAAAAGACAATATTTTTCTTCAATCTGATTATCTCAGTTGCCTGCAGGAAAATCCGGCCCATCATATGAGTTTTCGTTATGCCTTGATTTTTGAAAACGAAAGACCTGTTGCTGTGGTTTATATGCAAAGCTACTGGATTAGGATGGAGGATAGCATTAACAAAGATAAAAACGAAAAGCCAAATACTTTTCTGCAAAGAGTCGCGGGAAAAATCAGAACCTTTTTTGTTAAAAAAGCGGTTTTCAATGTACTCATTTGCGGCAATTTATTACTTACCGGTAAACATGGATATGCCTTTGTTCCTGGAATTGAGGAGGAAAAGGCTGCTGAAATAGTTCAACAAACAGTAGACCTCACACAAAGCTTATTGGAAAAGGAACAGTCTAAAAAGTTTCATATCCAAATGTTTAAGGACTATCCCTGCAAAGAAAAAAATGCTCCGATTGGCCCAGTGCTAAAAAAAGCATCCTATCATGCTTTTACGATACAACCGGCCATGTATATGCGTATGCCTGAGCGCTGGAAAAATTTCGATGATTACTTAGAGGAAATGCAATCGAAATATAGGGTCAGAGCCCGCCGCGCTTCGAAAAAAGGGGAAGAATTACAAAAAAAAGCCCTGAACTTAGCGGAAATAGAAAGCTTAAACGATGAGATTTATAGTCTATACAAAGGTATTGCCAGCAAAGTGGGTTTCAATGCCTTTACGCTTCATCCACAGTATTTTCTAAATTTGAAAAAAAATTTGGGGGATAAATTTCAGCTCGTCGGACTCTTTCTCGAAGGTAAACTCGTTGCCTTTTTTACCTGTATCTTTAATGGCACTGAGCTCGAAGCACATTTTTTAGGTTTAGACCATGACATAAACAGAGAATACCAGGTTTACCTCAATATTCTCTATTCCATAATCGATATGGCCATTTATCACCGAATGCAGTCCATAAATTTTGCCAGAACCGCTCTCGAAATTAAAAGCTCTGTAGGAGCAGTTCCCTGCGATCTCAGCATTTATCTGCGACACCGCAACAGATTATCAGGTTCGGTCTTAAAATTTGTTTTCGAAAAACTCACGCCTGAGGAAGAATGGCAGCCGCGCTCTCCGTTTAAGGATATGGATATTGTGCGGTAGTATAATGGTTGGTTGAAACCATCTGTTTTTTATAAACACCCCATTCCTGCGGATTGGTTTTTCAGCCCCGGGTTAAAACCCAGGTCTCATTCGGTGGATGAAAAAACTGAGGCTAAAGCCTTTAGTTTTTTCAGATGGCTTTAGCCTCCGAAGCGAAGCGAGCTCTATAAAAAACATCCACCAAACGAAACCGATGCTTCAGCTTCGGTTGGCGAGCCCAGCAAATGAGCCTGATGCTTTAGCTTCAGGCAAAACCGGGTACATTGTGGGTTGAAACCCACATCTCTAATGGCACCTAAAAATCTTAGGCTAAAGCCTCCAGATTTTTTAATCCCTGCGGGTTGTTTATCAGGACGGCTTTAGCCTCAGAACCGAAGCGAAGCGAGCTCTATAAAAAACACCCACCAAACGAAACCGATGCATCAGCTTCGGGACCAAACGAAGCTGATGCTTTAGCTAAACAAACGATGCCCGATGCTTTAGCACCTTGGAACTTAAAATAAACTTTACTTGCTTTTTTAATGTCCAAATTTTATTTCAAAAAAATTATTGAGTAAATAACAAAAATGATATCTATTAGCTATTTTTGTCCATATCAAAAAGTTATACTTCCAAAACGCCATATAAAAACTATATGAAAGTAATAATTACATTACTAAGTATCATTTTACCAACGATACTTTTCGCACAAAGCGACCTCACCACAGGCGGTGGAGAAATAAAAGGCGAGGGTGGAACGGTATCGCAAAGTATTGGTCAGCTTTCTTATACAACTATTGGCGATGATAACTATCAGGCTACGCAGGGCGTGATACAGGTCTATGATATTCAGGTCATTAGCGGCATTGAAAACACTGCAATAGGACTTTTTTACAATGCCTATCCCAATCCAGTGGCTAATGAACTCACCCTGATGGTGGAGAATTATGACAAACAGCAATTGGAATATGAACTTTTTGATGCCCTTGGCAAACGTATCGGAA
>JBILRK010000253.1:0-4396 GCA_044372705.1 Saprospira sp.
CACGAATTGGAAATCAGCGAAGCTAAACCTGCTTTTTGGTTAGCTGCTGTTATATGACGCGTTTTTATGTCATTCGTCAGGTATTTCTGTCAATATCTTTTCGATTTTTTCAGTTTTTGTCAATTAGTTGGTTGCCATATTTCTGCCCCTGGTTTCTTACCTGTAATCATCTCTAATAATGAGAACAAATAATCGTTGTGGTTTTCTCCGCTTTCGTCAGCCATTTTTTTGAAAGCCATAGTTGAAACAGGAAATAATGAAGTTAAATCAATTTTCCATTGACCTTCTTCTTTGTAAAAGTGAAAATAGAATGGGGCTTTTTGTCCGTTTGATATAAACTGACCTTTTGCAAAACCCCTTTCTATAATAACTTCTCCAATTGAATTATTAGCAACACTATTTTTACCAACCATTCCACTTTTAATAGCATAAACCAAGAGTGATTTGCCATCAAAACTCAAAATATCATTTTTACTTGTTCTGTGTCTAATTGAAAATACCATAAGCTTGTCTAAAATAGATAAGGTCTCCACTTTTACAGAGTCAGCAGTCTTAACAAGTTCGAGAATTTCACTATAATATTTAATAGTTCTGCTGTCAATATATTTAACTGCTTTTTCACCTTTGTCGTTAAGGATTGAAGTCTTGTAGTTGTCAAAAGACTTTTTTACAAGTTTCTCTTCGCTTTTCTGTCCATAAGTCAGTTGTCCTGTTAGTAAGAGAAATAAAACTCCTAAAATTTTGATTTTTTTTGTCATTGTTGTTATTGTTGTCTGCTGTTTAAAATGCCACATAATGATGAGTTTACAACTGTCAGCTCCACTATTACCAATACTATATTTGAGGTTCGTTGTTTACTGCTCATTTATTTTGTTTTTAAATATTCCATTATATATTAAATAGCTTACAAGTCCAGCCAAAATGGTAGCAACAATGTCCCAAATGTCTATTGGTTTTCCAAGTAAAGGGTGTAATAGTTCAAAAACAACAACACTAAAGGTTCCAAGTTTTATTAGGTAGTTTACTTTTGTCGTGTCATTGGATAAAATTGCAATTAAAAAAAATATTGTTGGTAAAGTCCCAAATGTATTACCTAAAGTGTCAGCAATATGAAAGTCATTTATTTTATTATTGTAAATATATGGTCGATAAATAGGTCGTCCAACAAACTCATAAATAAGTAAAGCTGAAATTCCAATACCAAAATTTATTGCTTTATACTTAGTAAATTTCCAGTTTCTAAACGCTGTTACAAAATCGTTAAATATCATAACCTGATGTCATTTTGTTGCAATTCTTGTTACTTTTTGTACTCTTTTTATATTTTCTGTCTTAAAGTTACAATGAAAATTTAAATTATATATTCTGATTTTTTCAATCTGTCAATTGCAATAACCGTAGACGTTTTGGGCTTGTAGAAGGTGGAAGTTTTTACCTTCCCAAAATTTAGGGATGTGTCTGCGGAGCACTGAACCGCCACTGTTGCCAAACCCGTATTACTGCATGAGCTTTCTCCTGTCTAAAAAATAGATGTTCTTAATACACATAAAACTCTGGGGTTTGATTGACTACTTTTTTACCGAATCTTACTGTTACTCTGTATCTTCCAGGAATTAAATTATTATCACCAATAAACGCTGATTTAGCAGCCTCACAAACATTGCCGACTTTTATTTTATAACCATTGTCAATTTTAATCATTTTCCTTTCTTTAAAATAAACATTAGAGGAAATAAGTTGCCATTCCCCTGAAGTCTGATTTATCATTTCAAGCTCAAAATCCAACTTAGCAATATCATATAGATTTCCTAGTTCATTTGTAATGATGTAAACCGAATCTGTTGGGAAATAATGCTTTTTATTAGATGTCACATCGGGAAATTGCCTTGACGAAATAGTAGAAATTTCTGGTTGCGGCAAATCAACCAAGATAATTTTTAATGCGTAGCTCAACATAGAAAGATCAACTGGTTCAAGCATTGTACCCTCTAGAGTCTGAATGCGTCTTTTAAGATAATGTAATCGCATATCCGGTAAACTGAAAATCCCTTCGTAGTCATACCTTCCCTCCAAAGGCACAAAATGAGAAAAATTTGCGCTAAGCGTATTGAGTTCATTGTCGATGGAAAATGAATATGCATTGCTAAAGATTTCAGAATATACGTAGGTGTTTTTTGAATAATCCCATAAATAATAATCAAAACTACCATCAAAGCACTTAATTCGAAAATCAATAACTGCATCCAAATTATAATCCATTGTTTCAAAAAAATCTTTGTTTGTTGAGTTCGGGTATATTGCGTATGTAAACGTCTTTTCAAAAAGGAAAGGACTTATTGAATTGGGAGCGTAAATTCTTATTTTATGCCAAACATTATACACACTTTCTGCTGCTCCAGTAAATACTCGGGAATGATAAAATCGAATTTCTGAGAAATGATAGGACTGAACTACAGTTGTGTCCAAAAATCCTTTAAGTTGATTTACAGAATGAGTATTGATGACATTTGGTTTAATTATAAATTCATTTGAACTTTGCACCTTTGGCTTTCCTTTGTGGTATGAGACAAATGTCAGTTTAAATACTCCCGAATATTGTATTTGCTCGATACTTGTTGGACAAAACTGAACTGGTGGCAAAATTTTTAATGTGTCCTTATTCCATTTAAATTTTTTGGGTCCGAACTGTAAAACACCGACACTTCCTATGTCCACGATAGTGTCCCATTGGCCCATGTTATTTCTTCTGATCAAACCAACTTTTACTCTTGGTTGCATCTCTCCAGTGGATTCTAGCAGGCCATTGCATACAACAGTCAGCCCATCGAAGGATTGATAAATAGCGTCAAGAACTATGAGGAGCGAATCTTTTGACTTGTCATTTAAAAGTTCGATAACATCATTATTTTCTAGCGGGCAGTATGCTAGTTTTTCGATCCCATTATTTTCTGCAAAACCTGTAAAGGACCCAAGCAGAAAAAGTAAAGTTAAGATTGCTGAGTATGAAAATTTATTGTTCATAGTCCTTAATTTGAATGGCTAAGATAGCATTTTATCTAAGGGTTTCGCGATTTGCTTTCGGGCGGGGTTCGGAGCATAACATTGTCAATCAGCACTGAACTTGAATAGAAGCACAAAACTCCAATTTTGCATATCGGACCGCCTGACACAAAACCCGAGTAAGCACTACTGCTACTCATTTTTTCATTATTTGTTGCGTTAGTTTAATCATTGTCCTAAAGGAAATGTCAGGATCTGCGACTTGATTTACTGTACCGACAACATAAATATTTTCTTTCGGGCAGAAATATGCTAATGCACCAGAAAGTCCTGAATGTCCAATGAAATAAGGCACAGCGCCTGTCGGGTTAAAAATCCAAGGAAGTTTAAACAAGTGAATTCCAATTCCTGATTTCATAGGAAAAAATATATTATTCCATTCTTGCAGTTCATTGATATACTCTTTTGGGAATATCTTACCTGTAAAAAATGCTTCAATAAAAATGAGCATATCGGATGAAGTTGAAACCATTCCACCGTCAGCCCCAAAAGAAGTCATTGCCTTGGGTATATTCAGTTCTTTGCTTTTATAATAAAGTGTCTTTGGTGTTTTGTCAGTTGAGTTTTGATAGAGATAGGTCTTTGTCAAACCAAGTGGATAAATGATAAAATCGTTACAATTTTCGGCATAAGCTTTATGTGTTATGTTCTCAATGATTTTCCCTAAAAGTTGGAAATTTGCATCGGAATAGTTTGACTTCCCCTTTGTACCGGGTGCAAAAAGCGGTATCATTTTTTTTGTCCTTTCTATTGCTTGATCAAAAGTCCAAGATTGGTCCTTAGCTGCTGTTATTTCATTTTCTAAACTTTTACCACTTGTTCCTTTGCCTTGGAAGTAGTCGGGTAGACCCGAAGTATGAGAAAGTAAGTGTTTAATAGTGAGTTCTTCTGAATAATCTTTCCCTTTGTAAATGTGCAGCCCCGTTAAAATCGATTTATCAATGTATTTACTGATTTTGTCATCAAGACTGAGTTTGCTTTCTGCGCTCAGTTTTAGAATTATTG
This sequence comes from Saprospira sp., assembly GCA_044372705.1. Classification (GTDB taxonomy): domain Bacteria; phylum Bacteroidota; class Bacteroidia; order Chitinophagales; family Saprospiraceae; genus Saprospira. The sequence continues at coordinate 4,066 of JBILRK010000253.1, forward strand.
CAGTCGTAAATAATTTAGTTGTGCTTGCAATAAAATAAGGTTGGTCTATTAACAAATTGCCCGATGCGCCCTTCCAAACCAATCTGTCTTTTTTAATGGCGAAAGATGTCCCAAACACCTTTTTACCGTCAACTCTTTTGTCAAGGATTGTTTGTAGTGATTTTTCTTTTTCAGTTGTCAATTGTCCAAATGTGGTCTGCATAATTCCTAAGAAAATAAATAAGGTAAATGTTTTTCATCGTCTTTTAGCATTGCTACTAAAGTTTTGCAACTAACCGAAGAGCGGACTTTTAGCACAAAACTTGACGCAAAGAACGAAATTTTTTTGAAC
>JBILRK010000254.1:0-4381 GCA_044372705.1 Saprospira sp.
CAATAAAAATGCTTGAATTGACTGCTTGGACAAAGGCATCAATTAGAACAGCTACCAAAGCTGCCGAATTTGAATTTCCGGAATATCCTGAGGAATTGAAAAAACTGGTTGAGTTGAATAAAATTGTAGCCGATAATTTTGAAGCTATAGGCAGCCGTTATTTTGGCAATGTCTCTACCCGATGTATGAAAATGTTTCCTTCACTCAGACTGGATACAGTTTATATGCTGGTTTCAAAAAGAAACAGCGACAAACAAAGACTGAGTAGCGATGATTTTGTCAAAGTCAGATACCAAAACGATATTGAATATATCGGAACAGAAAAGCCCAGTGTTGACACTGCCATTCAGGTAAACATTTACAAGAACTTTCCCCAAATAAATTTTATCATTCACGGCCACGGCTACATCGATGGAATGCCATTCACAAAGCGGTATTTTCCTTGTGGAGATTTAAGGGAGTTTGAGGAACTAAAGCCTCTGCTCGGGGAAAATGGTATCGTAAACCTCATCAATCATGGCTTTCTTATTTTTGCCAGTAATATTCTTAAAATGGAAATTTTAGTGAAAAATCTAACCTTCAGTGACAGGGCTATTGGCAACGAAGTCCCTGTGCTCTGACCTGATAATTTTCCCAAATTAACAGCTTTGCTGAAAAAAGTGGCGAAAGTATAATATATTTACGGCGATTTAATACTGATACTTACCTCTTTGTCGGTATTTTAAGAGAAAAATATATTAAAAATGGATGTTCCTGTTCTATTCCTGATCTTTAAAAGGCCCGATACAACTCAAAGGGTATTTGAGGCTATTAAAAAAGCACAACCTAAACAGCTGTTTATTTCGGCCGACGGAGGAAGGAATGAAGAGGAAAAAAAGTCCTGCAATGCACTAAGGGAAGCCATTGTAGCTCAGATCGACTGGGACTGTGAATTAAAAACCTTATTCAGGGAAAACAATTTGGGTTGCAAAATGGCCGTTTCATCAGGTATCAGCTGGTTTTTCGAAGAGGTGGAACAGGGTATCATTCTGGAAGATGACTGCCTGCCCAATGAGAGCTTTTTCAAATTTTGTGAAACCATGCTCGAAAAGTATAAAGACGACCAAAGCATCTGGCATATTGGTGCAAATAACTTTCAGGATGGATTAAAAAGGGGCAATGCCGATTACTTTTTCTCCATGTACAGTCATATTTGGGGCTGGGCAAGCTGGCGAGATCGCTGGCAGAAATATCAGGTCGATGTCAATCAATACAACCTCGATAATTCTTTGCCTTTTTATACAAAAAACAAGATGCAGTTCCGGTATTTCAAACACAGACAAAACCAAGTAGCATCGGGAAAAATGAATACCTGGGACTATCAGTGGCTTTATTGTATGTGGCAAAACAAAGGTCTTGCAGTACTGCCTAATGTCAATTTGGTTGAAAATATAGGTTTCGACAGCAATGCCACGCATACTAAGGCAGACAGTTTTCTATCAAGTTATAAAATTTCAGCACTCCAACTATCGCAATTTCCGGATGAACTGATTCAGAACAAAGAAGCAGATGAATATGCTTTCAAAAATGTGTTTTGGAAATCATCTGGCCTGCTAACCAGAATAAGATATCTTTTTGGCTTTTAATGTTTTTTAAATCGATTTAAAGTAATAATAAAGATGAGCGATACTGTAAAAAGTCCAATCACCGGATCTTCCAATGTTAAAAAAATTGACGAATTGACGGAAGATTTTTTTGTTAAAAACTATCAGCAGAAATATGGTCTAGATGTTAGGAGATTTTTCTCTGAACATAAAAAAATAGGGGTTTATCAATGCCTCGACTCTAACTATATTTTTTACTATCCATTTGTAGTTGGCGATAGTGCATTTTATGAGGAGTTGGAAAAATTCGACTGGTATTACAAGACCGAAAAATGGGATTATGACTTTTCGGAAAAATACATCAAAGATGGTTCTGAAGTTTTGGAAATTGGCTCGGGCTTTGGCTTTTTTCTTAAAAAATTGCGCGCCAAAAACTGTGTGACAGAATCGGTAGAATTGAACAAAAGCGCCGCCAAAAAACTCGAAGAACAAGGATTCACAGTTCACTGTACCGCTTTCGAAGACTTTTCGGCAGCAAATCCTGACAAAAAATACGATTACATATGCGCCTTTCAGCTTATGGAACACATCCCCAATGTGGGCGATTTTCTGGCCCTATATGCCAAACACCTTAAACCTGGAGGAAAACTAATCATAGGGGTCCCAAATAATAGAAGCATTTTGCTAAGTTATAAGTCCAATACGCTTAATCTGCCGCCTCATCATGCAGGGCTTTGGAGTGAAGAATTTTTTGCTAAAATCCCAGCCTTATTTCCAGATTATTCGCTCGAAGGGGTTCATTATGAACCTATCGACATTAATAAAAGAATCAAATCGGGCGTATTTTATTCAAAAGAAAAATATGCATCTAAATCGGCTGGATTTTTCCTTTCTCTGCCCCTGAATCTACTGAAGGGCTTAAGTACTGATTCGAAAAATGTTTCTATGCATATCATTGGTGTTTTAACCAAAAAATAAGACCCTTTCTATGTTAAAATTCTATCATAAACAGGTCTTTGCGCCAAATTTTATAAGCATCTTCATCAACTCTTTTTATTTTTCGAGAAAGGGGCTGCATCGAAAGTTAAAAAAAATCTGTCCTACAATAAAGGGCTCGGTTCTGGATTTTGGCTGCGGTCGAAAACCCTACAGAGACTTATTTACTAATGTGTCAGAATACATAGGCGTGGATTATGAAAATGAGGGGCACCCACACGAAAATGAAGACATTGATGTTTTCTATGATGGAAAAAGTCTGCCTTTTGAATCGGAAAGTTTCGATGTTGTCTTCTCAAGTGAGGTCTTCGAGCATGTTGAAAATCTCGATGAAATGATCAAAGAATTGCATCGTGTGCTGAAACCCGGCGGCAAATTACTTGTTACTGTGCCCTTTGTGTATATGGAACATGAAATGCCTTACGATTTCAGAAGATTCTCCATAAACGGACTTTCCTCTTTTCTAAAAAACAACGGGTTTACTGTTTTGGAGCAGCACAAATCGACCAAAGACATTGAGACTCTTTTTCAGGTGATTGCTTTCAATATTTATTCATTTTATCTGAATCAAAATAAATACTTCAAACTCTTGCTCAATTTTATATTCATCGCACCATTCAATATTCTAGGCATTCTGCTATCCTTTATTCTGCCCAATCGCGGTCGTTTTTACAGCAATTGCATCATAGTTTCTGAAAAAGCTGCATGAAAATTCTTCATATTACCACAAATGCCGGTGGAGGCGCTGGCAGGGCTGCGCTGAGGTTGCACCGTTCGCTTCTGAAAACGGGAATTGAATCGCATATTCTTTTTTTGAAGGACAAAGTTGAGGGAATTCCAAATGCACATTGTTATGCTGATTATGAAAACAGCCTGATTTTTAAGATAAAGGATTCCTATCACCGACTTCAGTCAAAAATCATCTCGGGTTTCGATAAATACCAGGCTTTTTCATTGGCAAAAACGCCTTTCGATCTCTTGAAAGTGCCCATCGTAAGAGAAGCTGATGTAATTCATCTCCATTGGGTTACAAAATTCCTGGATTATAAAAGCTTTTTTAAAAAGGTCGATAAACCTGTAGTCTGGACCCTACATGATATGCTCCCCTTTTCGCCCGGGTATCATTATCTACACGGTTTTAATCTCCATAAATTTGAATATAAACTAAAGCAAAATCTGGCTTTAAAGATAGCCGCACTTAAGGATTTCGACAAACTAAGCATTGTAGCGCCTACGCATTGGCTGCTTTATCTTTCTCAGAAATCTGAACTCTTTTCCAAGTACCCACATCAGGTTATCAGAAACTTACTCGACAGAAAAACATTTTACCCAAGAACCGAAATTTCGGAACTAAGAGCAAAGTACGGATTCAAAAGCGATGATAAAATAGTACTCTATGTTGCCGAAGATATCAATGACAGAAGAAAAGGCATCGATCTCTTTGTATCTATCACAGACAAAATTTTGGAAAAAGGTTATAAGATTCTGCTTATTGGATCTGGTGATTTCGAAAAGAAAGATTCTAATATTGTTCCAATGGGTAAAATAACAGATGACAATACGCTTGCGACTATGTATAGCCTTGCCGATGTTTTTGTAATTACATCGAGAGAGGACAACTATCCCAATACAGTGCTTGAATCACTTGCCTGTGCTACGCCTGTGGTGGGTTTCGATAATTCTGGCATAGCTGAAATGATAGTACACAAACAAACTGGCTTTGTTGCCAAAGCATTTAATACTGAAGAAATTTTAGTTGGGATTGATTACTGTTTCAGCCATCTTGACGAGCTTTCGGCAAA
>JBILRK010000255.1:0-4380 GCA_044372705.1 Saprospira sp.
ACTTCCTGTGGTTTCTTTGTTATAGGTTTGTCAGGAAAAACACGAATCCAAACTTTACCTTCACGTTTCATAAAACGAGTCATAGCAATACGAGCAGATTCAATTTGTCTATTGGTTAACATTCCCTCATCAAGAGATTTAAGTCCAAATGTTCCATGTGATATTATCGCACCGCGTTGAGCAACACCCTTAATCTTGCCTTTTTGTTGTTTGCGGTATTTCGTTCTTTTAGGTTGTAACATTATTTGAAAGATGTTCAGTATTCAAAAATATGTATAATCATTATTGGCAATAAGAACAAGTCTTATCTAAAGCGGATGCAAAGATAGTAAATAAAAATAAAAAACTAACTAAACTTAATATATTTTATTACTTTTTCTTTCTTTTTTCTCTACGGTTATCTTTAGAACCATTACCTCTTTTGTTATCTCTCCCAGAAGAAGAGTTGCCTGTTCCAGAACTAGCGAGAGAAGATGCAGAAGTTCCCTGTTGAGTTGGGAAGAAATCTACTTTTTCATAAATTTCACCTCTACAAATCCAAATCTTTAGGCCAATTTTACCATAGACAGTTTGAGCTTCTACTACTGAATAATCAATATCTGCTCTAAATGTATGTAAAGGACTTCTACCCTCTTTATATTCTTCAGAACGAGACATATCTGCTCCGTTTAAACGACCAGAGATTCTTATTTTGATACCTTCACCACCTGCTCTCATTGTTGATTGAATAGCCATTTTGATAGCTTTTCTATAGTTAATACGAGCTTCGATTTGTTTAGCTACAGTTTCACCAACAATCTGAGCGCTTAACTCAGGCTTTCTAATTTCAACAATGTTGATTTGAATATCCTTATTCGTTAATTTTTTTAATTCTTCACGAATACGATCAACTTCTTGTCCACCTTTACCAATGATTATACCAGGTCTAGATGTATGGATTGTAATAGTAACTCTTTTAGAAGTACGTTCTATAACAATTCGTGAAATACCTCCCTTTTCAATACGAACTTGAAGATAACGACGAATTTTTTCATCTTCTACAACTTTTTCAGCATAATCTTTATCACCGAACCAGTTTGAGTCCCAACCGCGAATGATACCTAAGCGATTACCTATTGGATTAGTTTTTTGTCCCATGGCTTATTTTTCCTTATATAGAATTAATCGTTTGAACTAATTTCTTCCATCTCAACGTCAGAGATTTCTGATTTTTCAAGAGGGAGACGATTTGTAACAACCAATGTCACATGACATGAATGTTTACGAATGCGATGAGCACGTCCATGTGGTGCAGGTTGGAACCTTTTTAGTTGAGTTCCTTGATCCACCCAAATTGCATTAACGTATAAATCATATTCATCCGCTTCTTGCTGAGTCTTAACTGACCAGTTTGCAACGGCTGATAATAAAATTTTGTAAAGGAATTTCGCACCTTCTTTCTTTGTGAATTTCATAATTCCTAAAGCTTTGGTGACAGGTAGTCCTCTTACCAGATCTGCAGACAAGCGCATTTTACGTGCCGACATATGACAATTTTTTAATTTGGCAGTCGCTTGTACATTGGTATTTATATCTTGCATAAATCTAAGCTGCTTTGAAAATTTTAAAAGGCTTATTTCTTTTTGTTACCGGCATGTCCTCTGAAAGTGCGCGTTGGAGCGAACTCACCTAATTTATGACCTACCATATTTTCTGTTACATAAACCGGAACAAATGTTTTACCATTGTGTACTGCTATAGTTTCACCAACCATATCCGGAATAATCATTGAAGCGCGGGACCAGGTTTTGATTACGGCCTTTTTGCGCGAGTCTTTTGCTTTCTCCACTTTCTTTAATAGTTTGTGGTGAACGTAAGGACCTTTTTTTAGTGAACGTGCCATATCTATTTAGAATTTTTGCCTGTTTTTCTGCGCGTTATGATAAATTTATTTGAATACTGTTTTGATTTTCTAGTTTTCTGCCCTTTGGCTTTCAAACCATTTCTGGAACGAGGATGACCACCAGATGAACGACCTTCACCACCACCCATGGGGTGATCGACAGGATTCATTGCAACACCACGCACTCTTGGTCTACGACCTAACCAACGTTTACGACCAGCTTTACCCAAAACTTGTAAGCCATGATCAGGATTAGATACTGAACCGATTGTTGCACGACAAAGTGCTAAAATCATACGTGTCTCACCAGAAGGCATTTTAAGTATAACATATTTACCATCACGACCTAATAATTGAGCTGATGAACCGGCACTTCTTACCATTACAGCACCCTTGCCTGGTTTTGTTTCTACAGCATGTATTGTTGTACCCAAAGGCATCTCACCTAATGGCATAGTATTTCCTTTGTCAGGTGCAATACCACTTCCTGAATAAACAACGTCACCTACTTTTAGACCATGGGGTGCTAAAATATATCTCTTTTCGCCATCAGCATAAGCTAATAAAGCAATAAAAGCAGTACGATTAGGATCGTATTCAATACTTTTTACATTTGCTGGTACATTATCTTTATCACGTTTGAAATCAATAACACGAAATCTACGCTTATGACCACCACCAATTTGACGCATTGTTCTACGTCCTTGATTATTTCTACCACCAGATTTTTCTTGTTTAGCCATAAGGCTTTTCTCAGGAGTATCTGTAGTAACCTCAGTATAAGCATTTCCAATGCGGAATCTAGTACCGGGTGTTATAGGATTATATTTTTTAACTGGCATTTTTTACGAATTTATCAGTTTCGCGACTATATTTATAAATAATTTAAGAATTGACCTCTTCTACATCAACACTTTCTCCGTAGAATCCTTCAATGAACTGACCTTCAGCAATTGTAACATAAGCCTTTTTAACAGGGGCAGTTTTGCCATGTACATAACGACCTTTTACAACTCTTGATTTATTTTTACCCGGTCTTACAGAAGTATTAACTGAAATTACGTTAACTCCGAATTTGTTTTCTACAGCTTTTCTTATTTCAATTTTGTTTGAGTTTCTGTCAACTACAAATGTATATTGATTAAGTACTGTATTTTCAGCCAACTTTGTTGATTTCTCAGAAATCAAAGGTTTTATTATTATTATTTTATTTGCCATTGTAGCTAATTTTAATACTTAATTAATTATTTGTTAAGTACCTCATTGATTTGAGAAATTGCACTTTCAGATAGTACTATATAATCAGCATTTAAAACTTGATAAACATTAAAGTTTGCAGCATTGATTACATCAGCATTAGGGATATTACGACAAGACAAAGCTATGTTACCATAAATACTTTTCAAGCCTTCCTGATAAACTGCATACTCGTTTTCAAAAGAATCGAATGCAATATTATACTCATCTACAGCTTGTTGAAAATTTTTCAAAAGTTCAGCTTTTAAGACTTGTTTACGACCTCTAAAACCTTGTGGTTTCTTTGGTGCAGTAGGTACTGTTGGTGCAGCTGGAACATTTAACATCAAGATGCTTTTTTTGTCAGCTAAAGTACCATTTGCCGTTGTGAAACTTGAAAGGAAAGAAAGATAGTTTTTGGTTTTCGGTAAATCAAATTTGAAGTCTTCAATAACTATAATTCGATTTTCAACTGCCTTATTAGTAAGTGCAGCTTTACGAGCTAAGCGACTAACTTTCTTATTAATTTTAAGTTCATAATTTCTTGGTCTTGGACCGAAAATACGTCCACCACCACGATAAAGTGGATTCTTGATACTACCTTTACGTGAACCACCAGTACCTTTTTGACGGTGTAACTTACGTGTAGAACCAGAAACTTCGTTACGTTCTTTAGATTTGTGTGTTCCTTGACGCTGATTTGCCAAGTACTGTTTTACAGCAAGGTACACAACATGCTCTGTATTTTTGTCAAGTTCAATTCCAAAAACATCTGAAGGCAATTCAACTTGTCTTCCCAGAGTTTGTCCGTTTATGTTAAATACTTCCAGTTTCATATCTTATTTCTTCACGATTACGATAGAGCCTTTAAATCCTGGGACGGCTCCCTTGATTAACAAAATATTTTTTTCCGGAAATACTTTCAAGACCCTAAGTTTTTTAACAGTTACACGATCACCACCCATTCTGCCAGCCATACGTATACCTTTAAAAACTTTTGCAGGAAAAGAACATGCACCAATAGATCCGGGAGCGCGTAGTCGATTATGTTGACCGTGCGTACGCATACCTACACCAGCGAAACCATGTCTTTTTACAACACCTTGAAAGCCTTTGCCTTTTGAAACACCAACTACAGATACAACATCTCCTTCTTTGAAAACATCATCTACAGCTAACCATTCACCTAGACCTTTCGCAATGTAGAAATTACGAAATTCTACAAGCTTACGAGGATATAAATTGATAGCTTTACCTCTTTT
>JBILRK010000256.1:0-4361 GCA_044372705.1 Saprospira sp.
AACCGCTACACCAACATGGAGGTGCCAATGTACCATTTTACTGGTTGGTGGGATATTTTTATCGATGGACAGATAGAGACATGGAAACTGTTAAAAACACATCTCGATCCTAATAAAAAAGCAAAGTACCTACAGAAATTGGTCATCGGTCCATGGGCACATCAGACTATGGGTAGCCGTACAACAGGCGATATGACCTATCCCGAAAATGTGGGTGACATTGTTGGTTTCAGTCTCGATGATTTTTCTAATACCGATTTGCCAATATCAAAGGCACTTCAGTCAGAAATTATCTCCTGGTACCGTTATAATATGAACTACGATTCCACCCAGTTTTTGGGTGAGCCAAAGGCTTTCATTCCTGAGTCGACTCGTTGGAATACCGTCGCAACAGTATTTCAAATTCGCTTCCCTGCCGAAGATTACAAGGTGCCACTTAATCAGCTGATTGCTTTTATGAATGGTACTGAACCACTCAGAGGTGTGAAAATTGCAGTGAGAGATATTTTAACTCAGAATCAGAATATAATCAGTTTGGATATTCCTGCACTTGGCAATCCGCTCATTCCCGGTTTGGATGACGGTGAAATCAATGCCATTCCATATAAAGATTTTCGTCAGGTGCCCGATATTCGTTATTATGTGGTTGGTCCGGTCGATGACGGTACCAATGTAAATAATGGTATTGGTAATTACTGGTTTGCCGCCAATGAATTCCCACTTACAAGTGGTATTCGCTGGGATAATTACTACCTGCACCAAAATGGTACAATCGATAGAAATGCCCCTCAATCTGATGAAGGATTCAAAATGTATCTTCACGATCCCGAAGACCCAATCAGAACAATTGGGGGTGGTAATATGATTGTAAAAACTCCTGACGGGCAAAGAACGAGCCAGGGACAGTTTGACCTTACTGAATGGTCACAATACACTATGGATCGTCCTGGTGTGATTCAGTTCGAAACCTCAACTTTGAATGATACAGTGAGCATTATGGGTTTTCCAAAAGCAGTACTTTATGCTAAATCGAATCCCGCAGGCGCCTTAAACGGACCAACTGATACCGATTTCTTTGTACGTATTGTAGATGTATACCCCGATGGTCGCGAACTTTTTGTAGCCGAGGGCTGTGTAAACGCCAGAGGTCGTGCCTATGCAAGATCAATTTTTGATGGTCAGGAAAATGACAATGCGCCTTTTACAAATATCAACATCGGCGAGATTTATGAGTATGCTTTCGAAATGCTGCCAATTGCTTATACCTTTGGTCGTCAGCACAAAATTAAAATACTTATCAGCAGCAGTAATTATACCCGTTATCAGGTGAATCCAAATTTGCCTATCAATGATGGGGAATTCTTCCGTCGTCGTCCAGGAGATGGACAAACCTATACTTTTAATGGGGTTGAAATGTCTCCGCGCATTGCTGTAAACAGAGTCGCTTTCTCGCCCGAGTATCCTTCGCACATCAAATTGCCTGTTTTTGACAGAAACTTGGTTGCTACTGAGGAAGCAGCCGGAGCAGTGAGCCCATCTTACAATATGATGTTGTATCCAAATCCGGCTCAAAACCAGACCGTTGTTTATTTGAACTATGCATCCGACTTTAGAGTATCACTTTTTGATATCTCCGGAAAACTCTTGAAAGAAGAAAATTACAATGGTGAACAATACTTGCTCGATACCGAAAAACTGCCAAAAGGTATGTACATTGTTACTGTCTTTGATACAGAGAGTGGGCGTAAATTCTCACAAAAACTGGTTAAAAATTAAATTATACAAAGCGCCCTCGGGCGCTTTTTTATTGCTTTAACAAGAGCTAATTTAGAATTGTCATATCAGATTTTTTATCTATTTTGAGGTCAAATTGAATCTATATTTTTTGTATGCTTACCAAATCTTCCTTGAATGAAATCTTTTAAGAATATACTGTTAAATAATATTTTTCTAATCTTTTTCTTAGGGAGCTTTAATCATTTATTTGCACAGAATAACGACCTACAGTTGCGCGTAACGCCTTCGGTTTCTTACAAAATCAACAAAAAATGGCAGGCCTCCTTTGATTATCGCTTTGCTTTTGATAATAATATGTCTTCATTCCGCTCCAATATGTTTCAGCCGGCATTGGAGTACAAAATCATCAAAGGGCTTAGTCTGGAGCTGGCTTATCGTTTTACAACGGCTTTCACTAAAGACAGCCACCGACTTTTTGCCACCCTACAGTACAAATATAAAATCGATAAGAAGTTTTCGCTCAGTTCAGCAACCCGATACCAATTCAGCACCGGCAGTTTTGACATCGATTTTATGCGCGATTTTAAGGAGCCTTCGCAGTATATCAGGCAGAAATTTGGCTTCGATTTTAATGTGCCAAAATCGAAATTTTCTTTTAATGTGGCGCCCGAACTATTTTTAAAATTGGATAGTAACCCGATAGCGCTACATCGCATCCGTTATCACCTGGGCACAGATTACAATCTCGATTATGGCAATAGCATAGGCCTTGGAATCTTCTACGAAGATGTTTTCAAAGTAACAAAAGATGACCGCCTGGTTTTCAATATCAAGTATAGTTTTTCTGTTGATGAATTGTTGAAGCAGCTGAAGAAGGATAAGAAGAAAAAGGAAAAGAATAAGGAATCGGGGAAATAAGGCATTGTTTTTGATTGATAAATATTTTAGCAAAACATAAAAAATTAGCAAAAGATATAAAATATAATAGCATGAAAAATTTAATTTTATTAATTACTGTAGCGCTATTTAGTACCAAACTGCTTTCGCAGGATTTTACTTACTTTTTTCAGAATCTTCCTGATGAAGTATTTTTTGGCGTGTCAAAAGAAAATCGAAAAAAAATTGCTGAAAGTGATACTTCAATACAAATTGATGAATTTACATATTCATTAAGGGTAGAAGACAAAAGGGCTTACTTTTATTGTTCTGCAGCTGAAGAAGGCATCTCCTTTAGCTATTGGGATATAAGCAATGGCAATAATTTAATAGTAATTTGGGACTACTCAGATGGTCCGCCAAGTTATAATGACAACCTTAGTTTTTACTATTATAACGGGAATGATTTCACTTTATTAGATTGGTCGGATGTTATGTCTGAAGAAATTTCAATCAATAATTTTTTTAGTAATAACCCTGAACAAAATATCAAAAGAATGTCAGAAGACTTGCATTTCTTACCTGGGGAACATTTTAACAAAGAGGGTATGAATTTGGTATTGAGTTGGGGTGTTTATGATAAAGAAATGTTTAAAAAATACGGCATTATCGGTAATAAAATGGAGCTCATCTGGAATGATGGCAAATTCACCAAAGGAAAGGTGTATTGGAGTAAGCGGTAGTAGTTAAATTCGATTTTTCTTTTAATATGGAATATTAGGTATAATATTCCTTAAATTATTTTACTTTATCAGATCACTATCTGATGATATAATTTTAGTAAACTTCTACAAGTTAGATTGTTAGTTCCAATTTTTGGAACATTAGCGCATATTTACAAAGTACACAAACTTTTACTTTAACCCTGCAATTTTGGAATTAAATTCCAATATTGCAGGGTTAAAGTATTTTTAATGCCGTAATTATGGAATTAAATTCCAAAATTGCAGGAATTATTAAAAAAGTCATAGTATTTTTGTGAAAATTATTTCGCTATGAATTTAACAAGAATTATCGATAATATTCTGCTGGATTATTTAAATGCTTTTCCAGTGCTTGCCATCGTTGGTCCGAGACAGGTTGGAAAAACAACGAGTGCAAAGCTGTTGATTTCATCGAGTGGAAGAGATGCCATTTATTTGGACCTTGAATCGGATGAAGACAAACGCAAACTGTTCGACCCTGAACTCTATTTCAATGAAAGAGCTGATCAGCTCATCATTATTGATGAAATTCAAAGAAATCCGGAATTGTTTCCAATTCTACGTTCGGTAATCGATAAAAACAGAAGAAACGGAAGATTTGTCTTGCTTGGATCAGCCTCGCCTGAATTGCTCACCAAAAGTTCCGAAACATTGGCTGGCAGAATTGCCTATCTCGAAATGCATCCTTTGGTTTATCCGGAGATTAAAACAAGATTTGGCATGAATGAATTATGGCTCAAAGGCGGTTTCCCCGAAATGCTATTACAGAAAAATGAGCAAATCAGTTTGGAAATGCGCGTGCAGTTTATTCAAACTTATCTGGAAAGAGAACTGCCTATTCTTGGACTTTCGGCCTCGCCCATATTGTTGAAAAACTTACTCAGAATGATTGCACATGCACAGGGCCAGTTATGTAACTATACTGAATTTTCAAAATCATTGGGCATTGATATCAATACAGTAAAAAGATACCTCGATTATTTT
>JBILRK010000257.1:0-4358 GCA_044372705.1 Saprospira sp.
AAAACGGGCGTAATTGGCGAGAAAATTGAATTGAACAGCTATGGCAGTATCGAAGCCGGTTATGTAATTCCTTATATCCACATGGGTAATAAAGCTGGTGTTGCTGTTGGTTATAACAAAAACGTTGATGGTCTCGACACAACTGGTAAAGACATCGCTATGCAAATTGCTGCTATGCACCCAATTGCTGTTGATAAAGACCAGGTTGATGCAACTCTAGTCGAAAAAGAAATTGAAATTGCTAAAGAAATTGCCCGCAACGAAGGTAAAGCAGAAGATCTGCTCGAGAAGATTGCTATGGGTAAACTTAATGCTTTTTACAAAGAACGTACCCTGCTTAATCAGGAATTTGTAAAAGCCAGCAATAAAGAAACTGTAAAACAAATTCTTCAGGCATTGGACAAAGACCTCACAGTCAGCGGATTTGTTCACTTCGCTCTGGGTTAATAATTAAAAAAGCGTTTCGAATGCCGAAACGCTTTTTTTTTGCGCTATCAGGAACTCTCTCTCAACTAAACCAAAAATCCAATAATTATGGCTAATAAATATAAAAGAGTGCTGCTGAAACTTAGTGGTGAATCACTCATGGGCGACAAAGAATTTGGTATTGCACAACCAATGCTTTATCACTATGCCAATGAAATCAAGAAAATTGTAGATGAAGGAATTGAGATAGCCATTGTTATAGGCGGAGGCAATATCTTCAGAGGGCTCGATTCAAAGCTTTCGGGTATTGAGCGCGTAACCGGCGATTATATGGGCATGCTTGCTACTGTTATTAATGGTCTTGCACTGCAGAGCGCCCTTGAAAATCATGGCATTTATACCCGTTTGATTTCAGCAATAGGTATGGATAAGGTCGCTGAACCTTATATCCGTCGTCGTGCCATTCGTCATCTCGAGAAAAAACGTGTCCTGATTTTTGTAGCTGGAACCGGTAGTCCATACTTTACAACAGATTCGGCTGCTGCACTTCGTGCTTCCGAAATCAATGCAGATGTCATTCTGAAAGGAACCCGTGTAGATGGTGTTTACACTGCAGATCCTGAAAAAGATCCCAACGCTATTAAGTTTGACTCTGTCAGTTTCGATCAGGTAATCCGCGGCGGTTTGAATATTATGGATATGACAGCCTTTACGATGTGTCAGGAAAATGATATGCCTATCATAGTTTTCGATATAAACGAGCCTTCAAATCTTTTAAGAATTATCAAAGGAGAACATATAGGTACCTTGGTTGCCGGATAATTTTTTTAAATAAAATTGCCAAAGCCGAAGATTTCAATAGAAGTCTTCGGCTTTTATATTGATTTAATAGTCAGTGATTTGTATTGTTAAAACAAGTTAAATATCTATTGTAAAGAAAATGTCGGGCAATAAAAACACGAAATGACAGAAAGGTAACCTCGCTTTAACATTGGGTTAACATTGAGTTCTGATATTTGTGCCATCAAAAACAAAAAACATTAATATTATGAGAAAATCAAGATTATTTCTGCTCTCTCTTGTAGCACTCACTTTGGGTGTACAGTCTTGTAAAGAAAAAGACAAATGCGAAGGCGTTGTCTGTGACAATGGTAAAGTATGTGTTGACGGTACTTGCGTAGGTCAATCTGCTAATGTAATCGTTACTTCAAACATTACAACCAACACAACCTGGACTAAAAACAACATTTACGAACTTGCTGGTCGTATCACAGTTCTTGACGGTGTAACTTTGACAATCGAAGCTGGTACAATCATCAAAGGTCAGGCTGGTACAGGTGCCAATGCTACTGCACTTCTAGTTGCTCGCGGTGCTAAATTGAATGCAGTAGGTACTGCTACAGCGCCAATCATCTTTACTTCTGTAGCTGATGAAATTTCTGTAGCACAAGTTGCTGCTGGCGATTTCAAAAGCCCTAACCTCGATGCTACAGTATCAGGTCTTTGGGGTGGTTTGATCGTTTTGGGTAAAGCTCCAATCTCTGCAACAGCTGCTCAAATTCAGATTGAGGGCATTCCTACAACTGATGCAAATGGTCTTTACGGTGGAACTGATGTTGCCGATAATAGCGGTGTATTGAAATATATTTCAATCCGTCACGGTGGTGCAAACATCGGTAACGGTAATGAAATCAACGGTCTTACTTTAGGTGGTGTAGGTAACGGTACAGTTATCGAAAACATCGAAGTTGTTGCAAACCAAGATGATGGTATCGAATTCTTCGGTGGTTCTGTAAATGTAACAAACGCTTTGGTTCTTAACTCTGGTGATGATGCTATCGATACTGACCAATCTTGGTCTGGTACTTTGGATAACTTCATCGTTATCTGTGGTGATGCTACTGACCATGCACTTGAAATTGATGGTCCAGAAGGAACTTTAAATGCTGCTCACACTTTGAGAAATGGTTCTGTAAAGGGTAATCCTGCAACTGAATTGGGAGATTTCCGCTCATGTGCAAGAGGTACATTCGAAGACATCTTTTTCTTTGGATTCTCTGATCCTGCTACTGCTGGTAGATGTGACTTCTCACTTTCAAATCCAACAGGTTCAACTTGTACTACTGACAACTTTACAAACAACATCCTTAACTTTGCTTCAATGGAATTGGACACAGTTGGTATGAATAGCCCTGCATTGACTGCAGTATTCAAAAACGGTACTAGCGTTCATGCAACAATCGTTTCTACTCGTACAGTAGGTGCTAATAAAGCAGTTCTTTCTTGGACTTGGGCTTCACAAGCTAACTTACTTGGTAGCTTCTAATTAAACTATATTTATAAAGCAGACCAGAACCTTGAAATCTGGTCTGCTTTTTTATTATTTAACCTATCATTTTTATGAAAAAGCTTTTATTTCTTCTATTAGTTTTACTGTCGGCAAATTATCTGACGGCACAAAAGGGTACCATAAGAGGTACTGTATTCGACGATGTAAACAATGAGCCACTAATTGGGGCTACAGTTTTAGTTGTAGGTTCAACAAATGGTGCAATCACTGACCTAGACGGTGAATATAGCATTGAGGTTGAGCCAGGGACTTATGAATTGCAATATTCTTACATTGCTTACAAAACTATTACTGTTACTGGTGTAGTAGTTAAGCTGAATGAAGTTAAACTTATTGACAATGTCGTTCTGAAAGAGGATGTACTCGAAGCTGCCGAAGTTGTTGTGGTTGCCGAGGCGATTAAATCGAACGAGGCTGGCATTATCAATATGAAATTAAAATCTGCCGGAGTAATCGATGGTATTTCTTCCGACAAGATTAAGCAAACAGGTGATGGCAATGTAGCCGAAGCCACCAAACGTGTTACCGGTGTAACTGTTGAAAACGGTAAATACGTATATATACGCGGTTTGGGTGACCGTTACTCAAAAACAACCCTCAACGGTGTGGACATTCCGGGCCTCGACCCTGATAAAAACACCCTGCAGATGGATATTTTCCCGACCAATCTTATCAGTAATGTTACGGTCAATAAAACATTCACTGCCGAATTGCCTGCCGACTTTACTGGCGGCTTACTCAATATAGAAACTAAAGACTTCCCTGAACAGCGTGTATCGGCAGTTTCATTCGGAACGGCCTATAACCCTCAGATACATTTTAATAAAAACTATCTTTCTTACAAAGGCGGGAAAACCGATTTTCTAGGCTTTGATGACGGTACCCGTTCTTTACCTGCCCGCTCAACAGGATCTATTGTTCCTACTCCCTTCAGCGGATTCCCGGAGCAAGAGGTACTGAATTATATCAACAGCTTTTCAAAAACTTTGGCTGTAGAGCGCAGACTTAGTTTGCTCGACTTGAATCTGGGATACTCTTTTGGTGATCAGATTACACTCAAAAACAAAAAAACAGGGGAATTATCTCCAAACAAATTAGGATATACCTTTTCGCTAACTTATAAATCGGATTACAAATTTTATGATGATGTAAGTTATGGTGAATATCAGCGCGACAGCGACTCTAGCGTTTTCGAAATGAACTATGCTACCCGTCAACGCGGTGAATATAGCGAGCGTAATTTCCTTATTGGTGCTATTGGTGGTTTGGCTTACAAGACACCAACTTCTAAACTGAAAATGACTGTGATGCACCTACAGAATGGGGAGGCAAGAGCAGGTAAATTCTTTATCGAAAACAATTCATCAGCAGTTGGTCAATCTGGCTACGAAGCTTATTCAGATAACTTAGAATACAATCAGCGTTCTCTCAGCAATATTTTAATCAATGGAACGCATGTGATGCCAAAATCTAAATGGGAAATTGATTGGAGGCTTTCTCCAACTTACTCCTCTTCAATGGATCCGGATATTAGAAAAACAGCTTTCAGTTATGACGGCACTTATACTTTCTCTTCAGGCGA
>JBILRK010000258.1:0-4355 GCA_044372705.1 Saprospira sp.
TGGCATTTTAGATGAGACCGAAAAGAGCCTAATTGCCCTTTTGGAAAAAGAGATAAACGCTATCAATCAAAGAATTTTACAGGTTGAAAAAGCAAAATCTAATGCAAACTCAAGCCAAAGTACTGGATCTTCTAAAAATATAACTGCTTCAGTCGGCAAAGGAGGGACTAACAAAAAAGAAGATGTAACCTTGGTGCAACAGTTGCTCAATAGTAAAAATAAGGCTGGGCTTGATGCTGACGGAGATTGTGGCAATAAAACAATAGCTGCCATAGAAGCCTTTCAACAAAAAACTTTTGGATGGAAAGACGGGCTTATTTCAACTGCTGGTAAAACCTGGACAGCCCTTAGTGGCGCTGCAGCTAGTAATAACAATAGCAATACAAACACCAATAATAGCAATACAAATAACAATAGTAATAATACTGTCCCTGCAGTTGAAGGATCTACTGGTATAGGCGATGAGGGCGATGAAACCTATAAAAATCAACGCGACAATCCTGTTCTTGGGGATGCGACCTGTAATGTAACTACGCTTGCCATGCAATTGCTGGGTTTGGCCAATGGCGATGAAGCTAAAGTGATTCAAAGTGCACTTGCGCTTTGCAAAAAACACAATGTGGGTGGAGTGAGCGTAAGTACTCAGCTTGAAGAAATTTTGCGCAAGCTTACTATTGTTGCTGCTGGTAACAAAGAAAAAATTGATAATATTCCTGTTTGGCAATGGTCATGGGTTTTGGATAAAACTGCAGAGCTATTTACCGATCTTGTAAGCCATGTTGACGATGCCGGAAAGTTTTGGGAAATAACCAGCAAAGAAAAATATTTTGAAAAAATCGTCCCTGCTCTAAAAGAAGGGGCTGAAGTCATGGTTTCGAATAAATTGACGAGCGGAGGTCATATAGTTTTCCTAGTATCGGTACGTGATGAGGGAATTGTTATAAATGATCCCTATGGTATAATGGTGACCGGACATCAGTATTTGCGCAATGCAGAATTGATAAATTCAACAAAAAAATCTTTGATTTCATCCAATCAAGCCGTCTTTGACAATCGTCTTAAATTAAATTCCGGCTTGAAATCAAAGATAAACCAGTTACTTGCTTCAGGTGCTAACTTTCCTTCCAATAGTGGTGAGAAAAATTTCTATTCTTGGGACGAAGTTAAAACCTATCAGATTGGTAAATGGTGTAATGTGGCCTACAAGAAAAAATAACGAACATAATTCTATCCGATTTTTCCAAGTAAAATCAGCATTGTTACAATTAACAATGCTGATTTTTTTTTGAACCAGAATAAAATAATTTTCCCAAAAAATCATTCTAACAAAGGTCAATTCTTTGAAGTATCGATAAATACTATGTTTTGAATTGATTAACTTTTTAGAAAAAAATGAGAAATTTTGAAAAGATGACGACCATCATGTTATTGAGAAGCTACGGTCATATTTTAGGGAGTAGGGGCGCTGTAAATTTGTATCATAAATCGGTGAAAGGGATAAAAGAACCGGTTTAAATTTCAAATTCCTAACATACTCAACCAAACTCACTATCATGAAAAATTTAACTTTAATTCTCGCAATGTTCAGCTTAGTGCTTAATTTGTCAGCACAAACTACAGTATTCTATCAAGGCTTCGAAAACAGAGGCATTAACTGTACTGAAAACTGGGGTTATTTAGGTGGTGCCCGTAACACAGATAATGTTAAAGGTGGCAGCTATTCAAACAGAGTAGGACGCGCAGGCGAAAGCAATACTATTCAGTTCAACACAGTTGACATTAGCGGAATGTCAAACCTGACACTGAAAGTTCACCACTCAGTTGTTTCAGCTTCAGGTGCTGGTTTAGATGATTTCGAAGGAGCAATTATCCTTGTTTCTTTGGATGGTGCTTTGTTTGTACCAGTTGGCAGAATAAGCGGTAAAGCAGATTATGGTTACACTTACAACACGCCGCTTGCAGGAATTGCAGGAACTAGCCCATGCAGCACTTTTACAGCGGTAAATCCTTTGAATTATTCTGTACCAGCTGGTGTAAATACTTTATCAGTACGTATCATGTCAGTAACAGGAATCAACTGCAAGACTTTTAATAACAATATGAACACTGGAATCGCTTCTAATTACAATGGTGCAGACGAAGGTTTCTATGTAGATGAGATTTCACTTGTAAGCACTGATCCAAATGTTCGCAGCATATGGAAAGGTACAGCCAACACTAACTGGTTTGATTGCCGCAACTGGCACAATAACCTTATCCCAACAGCACAGACATCTGTAATCATCGACGAAACTGCAGTGAACAGATGTGTAATCGGAACTTCAGCTGGCAATGCAGCTTTCTGCAAAGAATTGACTGTATCTTCTTCAAATGCTGTAAACAATAGCTTAACCATACAAAATAACTCAAGCCTTACAGTTAGCCAGTCAGTTTTCATTTCAAAAACAGCAGGTTCAACTCCAGTAACAGTAGAAATGTTGAGCGGAAGTACACTTAACTGTAGCGCACTTACACTTTCAGGAACTTCAAATGGTGCAGAAAATGCAGTATTGAAAATCGAAGACTTTATGTCAAGAGTAAACATAGCGGGTGATTTCAGAAATAATTCAGGTGGTTCTTTGGATATGAGTAATGGTACAACTACAAGCGGTGTTTTTGCAATAGGCGGTAACTGGTACTCAAACGGATTGGAAAGCGATTTCAAAGAAGAAGGGTCAAATGTAA
Source organism: Saprospira sp. (assembly GCA_044372705.1). Classification (GTDB taxonomy): domain Bacteria; phylum Bacteroidota; class Bacteroidia; order Chitinophagales; family Saprospiraceae; genus Saprospira. The sequence continues at coordinate 2,725 of JBILRK010000258.1, forward strand.
TTTTCACTGGTGCAAATGCACAAAGCATAAATACAAACGGTTTTACTGAGATTTTTCACAACCTTAGCCTTGAAAAAACTAGCAGAGAATTGACATTGATGGCAAACATCGACCTTGATAATAGCGGAGTATTGAATTTGAATGATGATTATCTTGTACTGAACGGTAAATTGCTTGCTTTACAAAACTCTTCTGCAGCTGCAATCCGTCAAAATGCTTCTGGTGCAATTGTTTCTGAAACTACAGATAACATGAGCCGTGTAAGCTGGAACATCGGTACTGATGCTGATGTACATGAGTTTCCTTTTGCAAACAGTGTAAATGGTGAATATATCCCATTCTCTTACACCGTAAACAGTGGTGATGCAGGTTTGGTAACCCTTTCTACTTATGGAACAAGTGTTGAGAACCTTCCTTTGCCAAATGGCCCACTTTCAACAGTAACTAATCTTGGTAACCCAAATAACAGCGATGCAACAGCTGACCGTTTTTGGCACATCGATGTAGCTGGTTCTGCTGAAGCAACAATGACTTTCACTTATGCAGCAAACGAACTTCCAGTAGCTCCTTATGATGATGCTAACTCAATGGTAGCTCAGCGTTATGAGTCTTCAGATAACCAATGGCAACAGCCACTTCCTGGTCAAAATGCATCTGCCTATACTGTTACTGTATCTGGAGTTAGCACTTTTGGAACCTGGGCACTTTCAAACCAAAGCTCTATACTGCCAGTTGAAATGTTGTTCTTCAAAGGTGAAATCGTAGGTCAGACAGTTGAATTGGATTGGGCCACTGAAAGCGAAAACAACACTGAAGTATTTGTAGTAGAAAGATCTGCCAATGCAGTTGATTTCGAAACAATCGGCGAAGTTGCAGCAGTTGGTTTCTCTACCCTTCGTAACGATTATGATTTCACTGACAGCAAGCCAAACGAAGGTTTCAACTACTACCGCATTAGAATCCTTGATTTCGACAATACCTCAACTTATTCAAATGTAATTGCCCTGAATATCGAAAAAGCTGCAGCTGTAAATGTATATCCAAATCCTTTGATGGCTGAACGCAGAGTAAACATCGAAGCGCCTTTCGCAATTCAAAAATTGAATGTTGTAAATGCCTTGGGTCAAACTGTAATGCAACTTGAAAATCCTGAAAACTCAATTCAATTGCCAAGCGAATGGTCTGCAGGTGTATACTACATGGTTTTCGAAACTGCTGGAAAGAGTGTTGTAAATAAGATTATGATTCAGCAGTAGGAGGTAAGGATAAAAGATTTTTTTAGTACAGAGTAGCCAGGTACTAGGTACTAGAGTTGCGGAAATAGGAAAGAAACGAAGTTTCGGATTACGAATTTTTTCAAAAGGCTTTAGCCTATGAAAAAACAATAGCGAGAGAGAGCGGTATTTTAATGCCGCAATGAAATATGAAAGATTTTTTTAGTACAGAGTAGCCAGGTACTAGGTACTAGAGTTGAGGAAAGATAAAAGAAACGAAGTTTCATGTAATGAATTTTCTCAAAAGGCTTTAGCCTATGAAAAAACAATAGCGAGAGAGAGCGGTATTTTAATGCCGCAATGAAAGATGAAAGATTTTTTTAGTACAGAGTAGCCAGGTACTAGGTACTAGAGTTG
>JBILRK010000259.1:0-4354 GCA_044372705.1 Saprospira sp.
CGCCTATCTGGATTATGAAAAAAAAGAGGCAGGTATTGGCAAAGTGATTTACCCAACTGGAGATATTGCTGCCGACATGAGAGAAATTATGCTGTTTTATAAAGATATAAAAGGCAAATTCCCTGAAAAATTTTCGCTCGATGAGCGCTATCCTGTGTAGGATTGAAGATGAAAGAAATTTTAGTGCAGAGGGGCCAGGTACTAGGCACTAGTTTTTTAGTAGCCAGTAGCCAGTTCTTTAGGAACCAGGTACTAGGTACTAGAGTAGAGTAAAGAGGAAAGAAACGAAGTTCCGTGTAACGAATTTTTTCAAAAGGCTTTAGCCTAAAAACAGGGAAATAATCCAATCTATGGCAAGTTGACATTGTTCGATTCTATTCCTAATTGTGCATAGGCACAAAATGCCACATAAGTCTATATCAATATATCTAAACTGAATGAAATCAGCTTATTTGGGAATATTACAAAACCTGGCACTCGCAGAAGCACATTCAAGTTCTAAAAAAACTGTCTACTCTCCAAAATACTCACAGTAAATCTTCGCAGTTTCGCAAAGTTTTACGCAGTGCAATTTTACGCCCTCTGGTATATGTGGTTCCAGTTCTTTCCAAATATAATAGACCAGATTTTCGGTAGAAGGAAGTATGTTATCGGGCAGGAAATTGTCGTCGAGGTTTAGGTTACTGTGATCGAGCACATCGCAGACTTTTTCCTGAATAAGTTTTCCCAGAACTTTTACATCCATTAGAAAACCGGTTACAGGATCGGGTGTTCCCTTTACGCTAACGTAGAGTTCATAGTTGTGACCATGAAAATTTTTATTGGCACATTTGCCAAATACTTCAAAGTTTTTTCCTTCACTCCATTGCTTTACCCAAAGCTGATGAGCGGCATTAAAGGTTTCTTTTCTGGTGAGATAAACAATCATTGGTTGTCCTCAAATTTATAACTGCCTGATAGAAAAATAGTCTAGGGGCAGCTGTTGTGAAAATTATGGTTTCTGCTGATTTTCAATCAGATTTAAATTTTTTAAAAATTCCATCGTATCAATTCCATCGGCATAATCATCCAATTTTGGTTGTTGACTCTGACCGAAAGGAAGGGTTTCGAATGTTTTTAAAGCAGTTCTACTAACTATACATTGTATTTTTGGCCTCAATTCCTGAAGATTTTCTTCGAGAAGTTCGATGCTGTCATAAAACTCATAATGAAGTGTTGCGATACGAGACTGCAGACTGCTATCTTCTGCAATAATGAGCGCATCGTTGCAAAGATGAGGGGTCTGATTCAACAAAAATATAGAACGGTTGTAATCGAAGTTATTTTTATATTTTGAATTCAATAGCAGTTGGTAACTGAATTCATCCATCTGCTGCATGAAAAATTCAAAATTAAAATCGCGGGGCAGATAAATTTTGGAAACCGAGCGACAGCCCAAACCATAATACCTGAAAATATCTTCTCCTACTAAGATTAAATCTGCTGCATTTTCCTTTCCGTCAAGTATAGCTATTGAATTTCGGTTGCCACGAATAATAGATGGCATTTTCGAAAAATAATACTCAAAATAACGACTGCTGTTGTCGCTTCCTGTTGCAATTACTGCATCTGCCGATTGAAGGCGGTCTATAATTTCGAAATGTGCAGCAGCGCCCGGGCTTAATTCTTCTAGTTTTTCTAAAATAAAACTGAGTAGTGCCTTGTCTTTTTCTGAAAACTTGATAAGTGCTTTATGACCGGATATAAAAACTGCAATCAAATCATGCAGACCCACCGCTGGAATATTTCCAGCCATAATAATGCCCACTCTTTTAGCATCAACGCTTTTTATATCATATTTCTCAGCCCATGACAAGAGTTTCTCTTCGTCAAAAAAAGCTGAGATGGATTGTTTTATTGCATAACGGCACTGATCGCTATCGAACCAGCCATTCTCACGAAAGGCTTGTTGGAAAACAGCCCTTAGACTTTCTTCATTGTCATTTAGCCATTTACCTACTTTACCCAAGGCCTCGCAGCGTTTATTTAGATTCATTGCGGTCAGATTCGATTTTAGAACGCAAAATTCGTTAAATAAATCCGAATCTGCAATTATTTTCCAAAGTCGCTTATCATTTTGTGAAATGCATTGATACCGCTGAGGGCCACTCCGGGAATTCCCTGCCCTGGATAGGCCGAATCTCCACAGATGTAGGCACCCTTTCCATCCAAACGCGCATCGATCATCTGCCAGGGTTTTGTGCGCATATATTGCGGATAGCCACCTACAAACCCAAATTTTCGACCAGTCCAACGCTCCCATGCTTTTGCCGCGGACACGTGAAAATACTCAATCGCTTCTTTTGGAATCAATCCTCTTGCATCCAATTCCTCCAGTACAATTTTGGCCAGTTCATTTTTGTCAACATCCAAATCGGGCTTGGGATTGGGAATATGGCAACTAATAGATGCTACCATTTTATCTAATGGCGCGCGATACCAATCAATTGGATGTGAATAACTCAAAAAAACTGATGCAGCATCAATTTGTGGTAAAGGCGCTTTGAGGTGTATCTGATGATGCAGGGATTCAGGTACAAAACCCTCGGGCCTTTTAAAAGCAACACCAATCTGAAAAGCACTATAGAGCTTGTCATTGCTCAAGATCTTCTTTTTATATTTTTTCTGAAGTCTATCATCGGGGAAAATTTCTAACACATTATTTATTGGAATGCCAAATAGGATTTTATCAGCAGTGAAATTGCCATTATTGGTAAGCACATGGTATTGATTGTTTTCAAATTTTACAGATTCGACATTTGTCCTGTAATGTATAGTGGCCTTTTTACTTTCAAGCCAGTCGCTTATTTTTTTTACCATTTGAATCATTCCGCCATAGACATAATAATTGCCGAAATTGGTATAACAAAGTGCAGTTGCGCCAAACAGCACATTTACTTCTTTAGTGAAATTTTGTGCAGTGATGAGCAACTGTTCATTTACAAAGTCAACAAATAATTTATTATCATTCAATCCGAATTTCTTTAGCAGATAATCCATTGAATAAAAGGCCCATGGAATTTTTGAGAGTTGAGCAGGCCTGAAAGCTGATGCCAAAGATAGAAGATCAGAAAAGTTAGAAGGAGGAAAAGATTTTTGTTTTAATGAATTTTCCCAAACAAATTTGCTGATTTTGAAACAAAATTTCCAAAAACCGCGTTGTCCTTTTATACCAAATACGCGTTCTGCTTCTGAAATCCATTGCTCGAAATCATTGTATCTGACCAATGTTTCACCATTTTTCAAATGCACTTTCATTGGAACTTTTAAACGTTCAGCATCAATTTCGAGACCGATTTCATCAAAAAGATAACCTAAAGGCATACCTTTGTCAAAACCTACCAATGTTGTTGCTCCTGTCTCAAAGATAAATCCTTGCCGATAATAGGAACTGCTGCAGCCGCCGGGAAGGTAATTTTGCTCAAGAATTGTTAGCTCATGCCCTTTTTTAGCCAACAATGCTGCTGCGCTCAAACTACCCATTCCGGTTCCAACAATGATAATCTTCGACATTTTGTTAAATACTTTAACCTAAATAAATTAAAATCATTAAACAAAACTTTAAAACTACTTGTTTAAACTATATTCAGAATTCAATCAATACTCTTAGCGGAACTTTTTCTGAATTTTTTATCCGCTTTTTGTCAAATTTAAATTCAAATTAAAATGAACGGAACAAAAATCCCAAACAATGATGTTATTAGCATCTATGAAGAAATGGGAGATGAACACATCCTCACTTCTCTCGAAACACCAATGCGTCCTGGCGCTTTCGACCTTACAGACGAAGAAAAGATAGCTAAAATAGCTACGCATTTCGAACAAATTATGGACATTTTAGGGCTCGACCTCACAGATGACAGCCTGAGAGGCACACCGCACAGGGTAGCCAAAATGTATGTACAGGAAATTTTCAGTGGACTCAACCCCGGTAACAAACCTGCTGCTGCGCTTTTCGAGAACAAGTATCAATACAATCAGATGCTTGTAGAGAAAAATATTCTGGTACAATCTACCTGTGAGCATCATTTTCTGCCTATCTATGGACGTTGTCATGTAGCATACATCTCAAACGGCTATGTTATCGGATTATCGAAAATAAACAGAATTGTACAATACTTTGCCAAACGCCCACAGGTTCAGGAGCGTTTAACTATGCAGATTCTCAACGAATTGAAAAGAGTTCTAAAAACCGAAGATGTAGCTATATACATTGATGCTAAACACATGTGTGTATCTAGCAGAGGTATCAAAGACACTTCAAGTAGTACTGTTACATCGGCTTATTGCGGCAAGTTTGAAGAAGACAGTTGCA
>JBILRK010000260.1:0-4350 GCA_044372705.1 Saprospira sp.
GCGGGGCCCGGTGGTGAGCTTACTTCGCAATATTCCGTTAGAGGTGGAAATTACGATGAAAACCTGGTTTATGTAAATGGTTTTGAAATTTACAGACCCTTGCTCATCAGAAGCGGACAGCAGGAAGGATTAACTTTTCCAAACCCCGATATGCTCGATGCGCTATCATTTTCTTCTGGTGCATTCAAGGCACAGTATGGAGATAAAATGTCATCGGTCCTTGATGTGCGCTATCGACGCCCAACCAAAACTTTTGAAGGAAGAGTCACCGGAAGCCTTTTGGGGGCCTCGGCTTACCTCGGTGGTGCAAAATACCTTAAAAATAGTAGCTCGCGCCGTTTTACTTATACCTTGGGTGCACGTTATAAAACTACAAAATATATTCTCAATACCTTGGATATTCAAGGCGAGTATGTGCCAAATTTTTTGGACCTGCAAGGCGATTTTATTTATGACCTCAGCAGTCGCTGGCAATTGGAACTGATAGGAGGCTATAATAGTGCAGAATTTACACTTGTTCCCCTTTCAAGTGCAACAACAACGGGACTTTTTAATCAGGCAATCCGCCTCAGTTCCTTGTTTGAAGGCAAAGAAATATCTGATTTTAATACCAATTTTGCCGGCACATCCCTTACATATTCTCAACCTGTACAATCCAAGGAACTCGTAGAAAAGAAAATAAGTCTTCAAACTTCAGTTCGTCATCGTTTTATGTTTTCGGCATATCAGAGTCGTGAAAATGAGCGTATTGACATTCAAAACTTTTACCGATTGGAAGAAGTTGAAACCGGACTGGGAGAAGAAAATTTTGGGGAGGTTGTAGGAACCTTGGCCTATGGTGAGACGCATTTATATGCCAGAAATTTTTTGAGAGCATCGGTACTTCAGGCTCAATATGTTGGAGCGCTAAGTCATGAAAGAAGTAACAATAAAAAGCGTTTCGAAAACAATCACCTGCTGCAATGGGGTTTTACCTACAAAAATGAATACATTTTCGATCGACTAAAGGAATGGACCCGTTTCGATTCGCTGGGATTTACACTTCCATACGATACTGTTTCCTTGCCAATCTTCGATTATATCAAAACCGATACGGTACTCAATTCGCACCGACTATCGGGTTTTGTTCAAAATACCTGGGAGTTTAAAAATGCCAATCATTTTCTTAGAATGACCGCCGGAGTAAGAGCGCAATATTGGACAATAAACAAGGAATTGTTGGTTTCGCCAAGGGTTCAGATTTATTATACCCCAATGCGATTTCACAACCTTTTGTCAGATACCAGTAAAAGAACCAAGGATCTGACTTTTAAACTGGCAGCAGGGTTTTATCATCAACCTCCATTTTATAGAGAATTACGCGATTTGAGGGGCAACATACGTACCGATGTTCTGGCGCAGAAATCTATACATGTCCTTGGTGGCGTGGTTTGGGATTTTGTAATGTTCAAAAGAAAATTCAAATTTATAACCGAAGGATATTACAAACATCAATGGGATTTAATTCCTTACGATGTTGAAAATGTAAGGGTCAGATACTATGGCGATAATATTGCCCGTGGTTATGTAGGTGGAGTAGATTTTAGGCTCAATGGTGAATTGGTTCCCGGAATGGAATCATGGATAAATCTGTCCTTCCTCCGTGCCCGCGAGCAGTTCGATTCGGTACAGCATAAAATCTACCGACTGGTTGGAACTGAAGTGGATACCGTTTTAACTACGGATGTGCCAAAACCTACCGATCAGCTTTTTATCTTCTCAATGTATTTTCAGGATTATTTTCCAGGTGCAGAGTGGTTTCAAGTGAACCTGGCATTGACAGTAGGAGCGGGGATGCCTTTCGGAATTCCAAGAGACAATGTTGTAGCACGCAATCTTTACCGTTATCCCGCTTATCATCGTATCGATATCGGCTTTAGCTTTGGCCTTTGGAACCGCGACAAGTATGTGAAAAAACATTTTGCCGAGGAAGGAAAGGTTTCGATGCCAAATGCCTATGACGAATACAGAAAAAGAAAACATATTCTAAAACATCTGAACAATATTTGGCTTAGCGCCGAAGTTTTTAATCTGATGGCTGTCGCTAACGTAGCATCGAATACCTGGATTAAAGACTTTACCAATACCAGTTATGCTATTCCAAATTATCTGACTTCCAGACGTATTAATGTCAGGCTCAGAGTTGAATTTTAAGTTTTTTTATGATCAAACTATGCTAAGAAATATTTTATTCCTTGTTTTGTTTTTAATGTCAACAGGACTTCTGTCGGCGCAGAAAGAACTTTTCGATAAGGCGGATGCTTTTTTTGGGGCTAATCTGTACAAAGATGCAATTTTAGCTTATGAAAAAGCCCTGTCTGAATCGGCCGATCAGCCCTTAGCTATTGCCCGATTGGCAGAATCTTATTACCTGACAAATAATCTTCTGAAAGCCGAACAATGGTATCAGAAGCTACTTGATTTTCCCAATGCGCAACGCTACTTTTTTAATTATGCCCAGACTTTAAAATCAAATGCTAAATACGAAGCTGCCAGAAAATATTTTCTGGAGTCGGCAAAGCAAAATGCGCAAAGAGGGATTTACTATGCCTCATCAATTGATTTTATTGAAAAACAACAGTTATCGACTCCCTTGTTTGAAGTAAAATCGCTGCCCGAGCTGAACAGCAAAAATGCCGATTATGCACCTGTAATTGTCGATAATGCATTACTTTTTGCATCGAGCAGGCCGGTAGCTATTGAAAAATTTGGCCAGATGACCTGGACCAATGATGCCTTCAATCAATATTACATATCGAAGGATTTAAAGACTTCAAGCCCACTTAGAAATTTTGTAGGCAGAGATATCAACGATGCTCCCATGAGCTTTTCTGCCAAAGAAGAATGGGTAGCCATTACTTCCAACAACTTTATGGATGGAATCCGCCATGTTGAAGGAAGCGGATTGCTGATGGATATTTACCTGTACAAAACAAAATCGCAAAGTGAATGGGATACAGAAACAGAACTGTTTTTTCCATACAATGCCAATGTAAATTCCGATAAACCCTATTCCAGCGGTCATCCTTATCTGAGTGCCGATGCTACTACGCTATTCTTTTGTTCCAATAAAGCAGGTGGTTTTGGAGGTTATGACATTTATGTTTCTATAAAAACTAAAAGCGGATGGTCGGAACCTAAAAATTTGGGACCTCAGATTAATACACCGGGCAATGAAATGTGTCCATTTTTCGACGGTTTTGGGAATTTATATTTTTCTTCCGACTGGCATCATGGTTTTGGTGGTATGGATGTATTTGTTTGTCGTCAATTCAGCGACAGCTGGTCTGAAGCGCTGAACTTGGGCAAAGCTGTCAATTCGCCTTACGATGACATGTATTTTGTTTTTTCTGTCCCCCAGAATCTTGGCTATTTCAGTTCAAACAGAACGGGCGGTCAGGGCAATGAAGACATCTATGAGGTGAAAATGTTGAGACCAATACAAACTGTTTCCAGAAAACTTTTAAAAGCAGGAGACAAGGTAGTTGTGAACGATGCCTTTAGTCTTTCCGCCAGCTTTGTAAGTAATTCACATGAATTTGCAGGCTTCTTGGAATCTTTGAAATCAGATCCAAATGCAGTAGTTCAGGTTTATGTACATACCGATTCTAAAGGTAGCAGTTCTGGGAATCTGAATCTCTCGAGCAAGCAGGCAAAATCGGCCTATGATTATCTTATCCAATCAGGCATAACTGCCAATAGAATCCGCTACGAGGGAAAGGGCGAACAGTTTACACTCAATAGCTGTGTGGATGGAGTTTCCTGTGCTGAAGAAGAGCATAAACTGAATCGAAGAGCCGAATTCTATATTATTGGTAAATTGGACGAGAGAGGACAGTTTATCCGTGAATTTGAGCCAACTTTAGTAGCTGCACCCGCCCCTGTGATTGTCAAAACAATTGAAAATCCAAATGCCACCGATCCTAATAAAGCCACTAAAGTATTGCCAGATGTAAAATCGCCTCCGCCGGTGGTGGTTGTACCAGAGCCAGTACCTGTGGTTAAAAAACCGGTTAAGAAGTCGCATTATGCTGTTGGCGATGTCATAGAAGTGGCCAGTATTTTTTATATTACCAATGCAGCTAGTGTAGATGAAAAATCACCAGGACTGAGTCAGTTGATTGATGTATTGAATACGCATAAACATGTTATCCTCGAAATTGGTGCGCATACCGATGCCGTCGGCACTTCGGAATATAATCTCGATTTATCTCAGAGAAGGGCAGAGGCCCTGAAAGCCTATTTGGTTAAAAAAGGTATCACACAGGACCGTTTAAAAGCCAAAGGTTATGGCGAAACTCAAATTAAAAA
>JBILRK010000261.1:0-4342 GCA_044372705.1 Saprospira sp.
TAACTGATTTTTTGAACGCTCTCAAGTTTTTTCAGGCATTTTTCGGCTGCTGTAGCGCTGCAAATCTCCAACATTTCGGCCAAAAGCAACATAGACTGCAGTCGAGCCCAAATGCCACGGATTTTCTGCATTCTTTTAATAAAGCTAAAAGGAATCTTAGGGTCGAAGGCCATTTTTAGCTGCATTTCAGCTTCCATCATCAGTGAGAAAATCTCATTTCTGAATAGGATGTTTTTTGTGTTTTTAAATGTGTTGAACAAAGCGCCGTTAAGTGCTTCGTTTTCGGAGATTACTAGGGGTGTTTTCATTTAATTAGTGTGAAAGGGTGAAAGAATGAAAGAGGAAAGATTGAAAGATCATGAGATTTTAGATTTCTGATAATTGATAAGTCCTTGAATGATTTTTGAATTTTCAAGACACATTTTCTTTAGTGTATCTGCTGTTCCATCATCGCAATAACCCATATCTTCTGCAGTGTAGATCATTGACCTCACTTCTCCGCAAGATGCTTTGGAGATATTTAAAAAATAAATGAACTGTTTTTTATTGTTTCGTTCAAATCCCTCCGCAATATTATTGGTGACGGAAAGGCAGGCTCTAAAAAGCTGTTCTCTAAACCATTGAAATTTACTTTTTTCAAAAGCTGTTAAGACTAGCTTTAAGGTTTCTCTCGATTTTTGCCAGGCTATTAAATCTTCAAATTTGTTTTCCATTGATTAAAAGATTTTAATATTATAAATAATTATTGAACAGCTAATTAGAATTAAATCAGTTTTGTTTCTTGATAGATGAAGGGTGAAAGGAATAATGGTTGAAAGGATGGAAAGAATTCACGCAATGATTTTTCTTTCATCTTTCATTCTATTATAGGTATCCCTTGTCAACAAAGCTCAAATACTCTCTGCCTGCAATAATGAGATGATCATAAATCCTGATGTCAAGTAGCATGGAAGCATCCACTATTTTACGGGTAAGGTCAAGGTCATTCTGACTGGCTTGCAAACTGCCCGATGGATGGTTGTGACATAATATCAGTCCATTGATGCGATCAAATTCCAATGCACGCTGAAACAGTTTTTTGGTATCGACCACCGTAGCGCATAAACCACCAGAACTTATCTTGACCTTACCCAAAACCATATTTGCCCTATTTAGGGGCAATATCCAGAATTCCTCATGCCCAAGATCGCTAAGGATGGGGGAAATAATTTTGTAAGCATCGTAGCTGCTCTTTATTTGCGGACGTTCTAAAGCTTCGCAGCTGAGGCGGCGGCGCCCCAATTCCATAGCTGCAGCAATTACAATCGCTTTTGCTTCGCCTATGCCTCGAATCTTTTTTAAATCTCTCAGTGTTAACTCTCCGAGGGTATTAAGGTTGTTCTCGGCCGAACTCATAATGTTTTTGGCAATGTCGAGTGCATTTTCATCTTTGGTACCCGTCCCCAATAGTATAGCAATCAGTTCGGCATCGGATAAGGCATTTCTACCTTTGAGGCTCATTTTTTCACGGGGTCTTTCTTCGAGTGCCCAAGAGGTAATAGGTTTGCTGCTATATAATTTTAGAGGGCTTACATTGTTTGACATGACACAATTTGTTTTTAGGTAATGGGGTTTTGTAGAAGATTTTTCGCTGTATTGCTTAGTTTTTCGAAAGCGGTTGCAAAGATATGCTCATTCAAAACTAATTTGCAAGTATTTTTTAAACTTTTTTGTTTTTAACGATGTCGTTTTAAAACAACAATATTTATTAATATTGTTAAAATTTGAAAAAAATTGATGTGCTCTAAACTGCACAGATAAAGTGTCTAATTTGTAACTTTGCTTTTTGATGTTCACTCCAAGCCATTCATGAAACAACTGCTGCTAATATTTTTTATACTCAGCTATATATATGCCTATCCGCAAAATAGACAGCAGCAGCGCAGTGTATTGCCCGAACTGAAAGTATCGCTAAAAGGAGGTTTTTACGAAGCTGAACAATTGGTAACGCTAAGTTTCGACGACAGCAACGCCGATATTTACTATACCCTCGATGGTCGTCCGCCCGGACTCAGTTCAAAAAAATACAGCGGACCCATCAGCATATCCGCTAATGCCTGTTTACAGGCAATGGCAGTGAAAAATGAAAAAAGAATGAGCACTACCTTGCTCGAAAACTATTTTATCAAAGAAGCTGCTACAAAATTTCCCATCATATCCATCTCAATTAATCCGGCCCTGCTTTACGACCCGGTCAGCGGTTTGATGATGAAAGGCCGACGGGCAGCAGCCCAGTTCCCACACAAAGGCGGCAACTATTATTCAAATAAAGAAGTGCTTTGCACGGTTGAAATTTTCGAATTGTCGGATTCTTTGTCTGGACGTAGTTCGGTTTTTAAGAGTCGGGTTGGGCTCAGCGTTTTTGGCGGTGTGAGCCGCATTTTTCCTCAAAAATCATTCGCACTATATGCCCGAAGCGAATATGGCAACAGCCATTTCGAACATCCGATTTTTCCTGATTTGGACATTGCAAAATACAAAAGGCTGGTGCTCCGAAATTCGGGCAGTGACTTTGGTGAAACGCATTTTCGTGATGCCTTTATAACTGGTATCGGCAAAGAAATGGGACTTGAAGTACAGGCCTATCGTCCCTCCCTTGTCTATGTAAATGGTCGATATCATGGTGTGATGAACTTGCGCGAAAAACTCAGCAGTCATTATTTTGAAGAACATTTTGGAGTGCATCCAGACAGCATCGACCTGCTCGAAGGCAGGGGCTATGTGAAGGCGGGCTCAAAAGAGGCTTATAATAAATTACAGTCCTTTTTGAAAAAAGATCTGAATAATGAAAAGAATTTCAATGAGTTGGAGCAAATGATGGATCTTAACAACTTTATTGAATTTCAAGTCATTCAGATTTATTCTGATAATCAGGATGCAGGAGGTAATGTGAAATTTTGGCGGGAGAAAAAGCCTGCTGCCAAATGGCGATGGGTGCTTTTCGATACCGATTTCGGATTCGGGCATTATAGCAAGGGCGGTTATGATTTCAATACCCTCAAGCTGCAAACAAGCTTTACAAAAGAGAGCTGGCCCAATCCCGACTGGAGCACCTACAATCTCCGCATGTTGATGAAAAGCCATGAATTCAAAAAGCGCTTTCTTACTCGTTTTTGCGACCGCATGAACAGCAATTTTATGCCAGAGCGCTTGAAGTCGAAAATTGACAGTATGGCTGCCTATATCAAACCCGAGATGCTCCGTCACTGGCAACGCTGGCAACTAAGTCAGGCCGAATGGGAATTTAGGGTCAAGCAAATGAAAGAATTTGCGGACAAAAGGCCCGCCTTCATGAAATCTTTCCTCAGGGAGCAATTTTCTGAATTTGGCCCTGAGGTAAATCTGAGCGTTGGAATCGATGGCGGCGGTCGTTTGAAACTCAATAAAGTCATCGAAATTAATAAGAATTTCTCGGGTTTTTATTTCAAAGAGTTAGACGTAGCGCTCAATGCAATGCCCAACTTTGGTTATATGTTTTCGCACTGGGAATACAATGGCAAAAAATTGGGTACTGAAAGGCAGCAAAGCTTTGCTTTCGAAACAGATTCTGTGAGCCTTAAGGCAGTCTTTATCAAAAAAGAACATCCCAATACTAAGCAGATTATCATTAATGAAATCTCCTGTCGTGATACTTTTGCTGGAGATTGGATCGAGTTTTACAACAGTTCCGACAAGGACTTGAATCTGAAAGGCTGGATCTTGCTCGATGCCCATGAAAATGTATATATTTTTCCTGATGTTAGCATCCGAAAAAAAGAATTTCTGCTGCTATGCCGCGAAAAAGAAAAATTTGAAAAGGTGCATCCCAAGGTGAAAAATGTATTGGGCGGACTCAGCTTCGGACTGGATCGCAAAAGAGATAGATTGGAACTCTACACGGCCAATGAAGAACCTGTTGATAGCGTTGGTTACAAAATTGGCAGCTCAAAAGACAGCCTCCTGCTAGTGCTGGCGCTGCGCGATTTCGATAGCGATAATGGCGATTACGAGCGCAATTGGGAATACGAGTTCAACGCTGGCAGCCCCGGGGCAATGAATCCGCAGTACCTTCTGTGGAAAAATCGCACAGCAAGTGCATCCGATGACGGGCAAAGCCTAAGCCGCTACCTCGGTACGCTGCGTGTCGGGCTATGGATTTTTGCAGGCTTTGTACTTGCAGCGCTCAGTTTTATTGTCATAAAAACATTGGCAAATCGAAAAAAAGATGGCAAAGAGCATTCCTGATGCCTATTTTTCCAAGTTTAATCTGCCTTTTAATAATTTTTCAGCTGCTTATACTTAGTTTTGCAGATTGATTTGAATT
>JBILRK010000262.1:0-4333 GCA_044372705.1 Saprospira sp.
TAGTTGTTGCGATCAATCAGTTTGCCACTGACAGTGAAGATGAAATTGCAGCTGTAAGGGATATCGCAGCTGGGCAGGGAGCTGGAGCCGTTTTATGTCAGGGCTTTGCCAAAGGTGGTGAAGGTATGGCTGCTCTTGCCGAGAAAGTAGTAGAGCTTTGCGAAGAGCCTTCAAACTTCAAATATCTTTACAGCGATGAAATGCCTTTGAAAGATAAAATTGAGACGATTGCCAAAGAAATTTACCGTGCAGATTCGATAGAATGGGAGAGTGGTACCCTCTCAAAATTGAAAAAATATACAGACTTAGGCTATGGACATCTACCAGTCTGTATGGCAAAAACGCAGTATTCCTTTTCTCACGATCCCAAACTCTTAGGCGCTCCAACAGGATTTGAATTTCCAATTCGTGATGTAAGACTATATGCTGGCGCAGGATTTATTGTTGCCTATGCAGGAGAAATAATGACAATGCCAGGTCTTCCTAAGGAGCCAGCGGCAAATATTATCGATGTAGATGCAGAAGGGCAGATATCAGGCTTATTTTAATAACACAGAATTTTATTCAAAATTAGTGAATTTTAGCGCTAAAGTTTTGGTAATTTAAATACTGTTCTTAATTTTGCCCCGCACTTGATGCAACGGCGAGGTAGCTCAGCTGGTTAGAGCGCAGCACTCATAATGCTGAGGTCGAGAGTTCGAGTCTCTCTCTCGCTACAACAAAACCCTTCGGATTGATTTTCGAAGGGTTTTCTGTTTTAAAAGCAAACAACATATTGCTTTTTAAAGGATTGATATACATGGCTCTGTTTGGATAAATAGACAGATCAACAATTCGAAGTCGCCTTTTTTCTGTTATGGTATATTTTCTTTTCCAAAATAATTTTACGGTCAGAAGTATTGCTGCTGCTGCTATTGCAGTTGCTCCAACTAAAAATGTAGAAGGGCCCACCATTGGACTTTTGATAATTAAACCGTAAAAGGAGTAAACAGTCCAAGGGATTCCAAATCCAGCAAATAAAGAACCAAGCCACTTGCTTGCAATTCTTACATTTTTCTTAATGTACACTATTTTGCTGATTCGCGATAAAGGGATGCTAATTTCATCAAAAACAATTTCCTGTTTATCGTAGTCAAAATCGCTTATTGTAAACTTGTACCATTCTTTTTTGCCGTCTATCTGGAATTCAATCTCCTCACCGATATCAAAGCTGATTTTGCCGCCAAATTTATTAATATCCATCTGTAAGCGTTTCTGACAGAAAGCATTTGATATTTGAAGCAATAAAAAAATCAAAAAGTAATATTTATTGAAACGCATTTTTTCATTATTTGCACTCGTCCTTGTAAAGATCCATATATTCAAAAATGTTCTTTATGGCAGCATCGGCCAGGTCAATTTTTAATCTAGTGTTTTTTCTGACCTTATCGGTACTTTTCCATAAAAGGCACCAGTCACCTTTAAAATTATTTTGAGCCTCAATTAGTCCGCAGATGATATGGATTGTATAGCTCGCTTTATTTTTTTTAACGGCTTTTTTAGCAATTACTAAGGCTTCTGCTACATCAAAATAGTTATCCAAAGCTTTGAGGTATGCATAGCATATGAGTTGATCGGCAACGGCCTTTTTCTTGAAATCTTCTATGCTTTTGTATGTATTGTTTTTCTGAATATAATCCCAGAAAATTTCTGCATTGTTTTTACCGTCAATACTCCAACCCAGCTTGTTGATAATTGCTATTTTCAAGCAAATTGGATTTGATTTAACAAGCAGATATTTTATCAATTCATCAGTAAGCACGCCATTTGCCTGTTCGGCCGTTATAATTATTTTTTCATCGCTGTATGCTGTTGCAATATCAGTAGATGTTAGTGGGGAATCTGCTTTTGTAATTGTTAAGCAGGCAAAAAAGCAAATAACAAGTAGGAATAATAGCTTTTTCATGAAGATAAGTTTAGAGTAATAAATTGGATAAAAGTAAAAATACAAAAATGCTTAAAATGTCTTGAATGATTGTTGCCAAAGGTCCCGAGCCAAAGGCCGGGTCTCTTCCCATTTTTTGAATAAACCAGGGTAAAAGTAGTCCTATAGTAGTGGCTAGGGTGCCTGCCAGCATTATGCTCAAGCAAACAACAATGGAAATATTTATGTTGAACCCGGCAAATAGCGCTGCCGGAAAACTAATAAGACCCAATATGAGCCCTATCAGGAAACCGGTAAGCATTTCTTTACGTAAAATGACAATAAATTTTGTCCAGCTCATCGAGAGCCCCCTTATGACAATTGTTTCGGTCTGCGTACCAATAGCGTCTGCCAGATAAACAATACCGGGAATAAAAAAAGCCAAGGCTATATTTTTGTTAAGCGTAGCCTCATATTTTGACATAATATATGTAGCCAAAAATGAACCAATAAGTCCGATTATAAGCCAAGGAAGTCGATGCCTTACTCTGGTAATGGGTGCCTCTGTTAAAGCCTCGCCTGCTGTATCAATTTCTTTTCTGATACCGGCAATGCGTTCCAAATCCTCAATGTGTTCTTTTCTGAAAATCTTTATCAGCATTTGGGTTGGAATGATTCCCATAAAAATTCCCGAATTGTCAATCGCTGCGACAAAAGAAGTATTATTTGTTAAAGCATGATTGGTAGCTTCCTGAAGATTAGATTCAATGTTCAATGTGTAACAATCTTGCATTATTTCGGATGAATTTTGATTGCTTTTTGCAGTCAATATTTTTTGAATTGGAATATAACCCATCAATTTTCTTTCTTCATCAAGAACGAAAATTTGACCAGTATCGTCAAAATTGTTTTGCTTTAGCAGCTCAAAAATTTGATCAATTTTATCATCAATTTTACAACAGGGAATATTATCGCTTAGAAATTCGACTAGGTTGTTCTGCTTCATAGATTTTCAGTTTAATCTGTTTTGAATTATTTGACCTAGGCTTTGGTACTTGTCTTAAAATTGATCTGGAAAACGCTAAATATTATATATTAGTTAAGGTAAATATTTTTTATCTTTATTCAGGCTATAAAATTATAAAAAAAATATGAATATGTTTACAAAAAAACGACAAGACAGTCCTGAGTTTGAAGCTGCCGATTTAACCATATTGCGTGAATTGGTTCATCCGTTAAATGATAAACTTAACATAGGCTACAGTCTTGCAGAGGCCAGACTACCTATATCAATGGCATCACTACCTCATAGCCTCAACGCTACTGAATTATACTATATTCTAAATGGCAGAGGAATTTTGCATATCGATGATTCAAGTGCCGAGCTAAATAAAGGTGATTCTGCACTTGTTCCGGCCAATGCAATTCAATTTATTGAAAATATTGGAGAAGAGGAACTGGTATTTCTTTGTATTGTTGAACCTTATTGGACGCCAGAATTGGAAAAAGTAAGCTAATAAATCCCATGCGCTGCCTTTTATTTTGTTTGTTTTTAAGTCTTTCTGTGCAACTTTCTGCACAGGACGATCTTTTGCGCTTGAAAAACACATACAATAAGGCATTACAAAATAAGGCATCAACTGACAGTTTGGCGAATCTTAGTTATAGATTGGCAAGGGCTTTTCTATCCCTAAAAGATTATGAAAATACACTGCTGTTTTTTGAAAAAGAATTCCAGTTAAGGAAATTACAGCCTGATACAGGATCATTTATCCTTCAAAAATCCAATTCCTATTTTAATGTTGCTGCCTTCAGAAGACAAAAAGGCGATTATGACATAGCTGAAAAAATTGCATTGGAAGCCTTGGCTTATAATCTTCGATACTTCGGCAAAAATGCATCAGAAACTGCCGATGCATATAAGCAACTTGCCGAAATTATGCTTTTGCAGAAAAAACCTGTTTTGTATAAAGAATATCTCAAGCAGGCTATCAGGATAAGAAAAAATGAGGAAGCGGGAGTTGGCGAAGAGTACATTAAACTCTTAACATTGGAAGCAGGAGGTTTAGCCGAGTTAGGAGATTATGAAAATGCTAAAAAACAGTTAATATTGGCATTAACTCTTTTGAAAAAATCGGGCAAAAAAGATGATCAGCTTTTGGCAAGAATTTATAATAGCTTGTCTGCCATGTCAGAATTTCAGGCAAGGAATGTAGAAGCATTAAATTATGCCAAAAAATCACTCGAAATTAGACTGAAAGAAGGCGATAGTCATATTGGTGCCGCAATGTCTTATAGCAATATAGGCGTTTATTACTATAAATTAGAACAGTACCACGAATCTTTGATTCCTTTAAATAAGAGTATTAAGATTTTTAAAGATTTACTGGGAGATGACAATCCAAAAATGCTCGAAACTATGTCTCATTT
>JBILRK010000263.1:0-4320 GCA_044372705.1 Saprospira sp.
ATTTGGAAAAAATGAATATGCACATGAAAAAAATTATATTTTTCTTTCTTTTGTTCTTGCAAATAATGTCGATAAATGCTCAGGACAGTGGCAGGAAATCTTATAACGGGGGTGTTTTTACACCGAAGGGTGATTTTAAAGCCTTGATTGTACCGGTAATTTTCAAAGATTATCCGCAGAGTAATCCATCCTTTGTAAATTCAGCTCAGGGCATTGATGGCTGGTCTGCTGGAAATCCATCAAACTTACCCGATTGTATTAATCCTGAAAGCGGTATTTTTCCCCGTTGGCTTTACAATAATCCAGAAGATTTTGAAAGATTTAGAGATTCATCATTTTACAATGACTCTAAAATGTTTTATCATATTTCAAAAGGGAATTTCCGTTTCATGGCCGACATTTTTAGAGACAGTAGCGGAAAGCCAATCGCAGTAGAAATTGACCCTGAAGGCGGCAGAGACTGGTCACATATGAACAAAATGGCCATGGATGAAATGAGAAAACTGAGCCCTGATTTCGATTTTGCGCCCTTCGACAACAGAAAAAACAACCCACAGTATCTATTCGATAATTCGCTTAACCCCAAAGGAGACAAGGTAGTAGATTATATAATTTTTATTTACAGATACAGTCCAAATTGGTGGGTACAGCCTGCACTAGGTATGAATAAGTGGACGGGATCGGGTGGAGGCTTTGCAAGTCCATCAGGCGTAATGCTTGAAAATTATAATGGCTACAAATTTTCTGAAGGATTTACCATGATGTGGGCATCGGGCGTTTTTTTTCATGAATTGGCGCATACACTCTATAATTTGCCACATCTATGGGGAACTAACAGTACTGTAGGCGATTATTTTTACCGCCCCTCCGTTGGTTGGGGAGCTACTTCAACGGCCGGACTTTTCAAGATTCCATCGGCTTGGGAGACTTGGTTTTTGGGTTATAACGAACTGATTGCCGATATAAAAGGCCCTGAAGATTTACAACATGGTTCAGTCTTCGAATTGCGCGATTATGTTCAAACAGGAGATGCCATGCGTGTAAAACTACCCTTTACCGAGAATCAATACCTATGGCTTGAGTATCATGCTATCGAACATCCCTTCGACCGACATATATGGTCGGGACTAAAAATAGACGATGATGAATTGGCTTTGCCCGCTAAAGGTGTTTATGCTTATTTAGAACAGGTGAGCGATAGTTATGATAAAATTCCAGGCGTTCTGTCACAACATTGCAATGCTATAAAACCTATCAATGCGGCTGGGAATTACGATTATTCTTATGTTGATGAAACTCCCAAGCAAAATGCCTGGGGGAATAAGCTCTATGAATTCAGAAAACTTAGCGCGAATCCAATTTCAGGGACAAATCCATTTTATTTCTTTAGAGATGACTTTAATAAAGATGGCATTATCGGATTTGACAAAAATTACAATGGCGCTCGCAACGAAGGGGAAGCAATCATGCGCGAAGAAGTTTCGGCAGATAGTTTTGCCAATCTTTACAATTGCTTTGGCGTGTATGATCCTGCTCAGCAGGACAGACCTGCTTCATTTCTTCCCGGAGATTATTTGGGTTTAAATTCAAACCCTTTGCTTTGCAGTTTTGCAAAATACAATGACAGGCTGGGGGAGATGGAAGCGGTTTACCTGACTGGATTGAGTGTAAAATTTTTAAAGTCAGATGCTACAGTAAAGGTATCAATTGTTTTTGGAGAGACTAAATTAGAGAAGAACAGCCGCTGGACTGGAAATATTATTTTACCCAATATTAGTAGAGACGAGAATGCAGATTTAGAAATTTCAAAAGGCAAACAGATTATTTTGAATAAAAGTGGCACGGTAAACAGACATTTAAAAACTGAAGAGGGTGACTTTATCAGCAAAACAAAGTTTTTGGTAAAATCCGATGCAAGCATCATCTTGAAAAAAGGAAGCAAAATACAAATTGAAAAAGGAGCAATCATGGAATTTGAACCCGGTGCCCAAATTTTCATGGAAAAAAAATCAAAAATTACGGTTAAAAATGGTGGTTTGCTTTTATTAAATAATGCTAAAGTTGTAAGGCACAAAAAAGCAGAAATAAATAGCTATGAAACCAAGAAATAAAGCAATTTTCTTTTATTTGGATTTATTCTAAATAGTTTTTTGAGATAATAAAATTTTGCATCTGTTGAGAAGATTGTAAAACGAATTTTATATTTGCAGCCGTGCGGAAAATCTGCAAGCTTTTGATTTATATATTTCTCTAATATTCTTAATGTTTTCAGCAACAGTCCTTAACTTTAGTAATTCATTTAAGGCTTGAATTTTAAGAATTTATTGATCTCATTATCAAGAAAACTTACTTTTTGTTACCATAAATATTTAATGCATGACCTGGGGATTAATAATTGTACTGGTACTTTTGTTGCTTTTCGTTTTTGCGCTGCTTACCATAGGCGAGGGTTTACTGAAAGTTGCTGCAAGCCAAAATGGAGTTGATTCAGCTAACTACTCTGTTATCCCTAACAAACTAGGGAGTCTGTTTCAGGGAGCCAAAAGAAGACCTGGCTATGTACCAGTCGGAGCTAATATAAGACATTTAAACCGTGGCTTTGATATCAATCTTGTTGGGGTTGCCGATAGAACTATACCTGTTGAAGCACTTCGACTCAGCCGTTACAGTATAAAACCTACCGATTTTGTTGATATGTCACCAATGCCAAAGGTTTTGGTAGAAGTTGGCTCACAGGTTAAGGCCGGCGAGCCGCTTTTCTTCGATAAAAAAAGACCCGATGTGATTTACTCGGCTCCTATTAGTGGTGAGCTCATTGAAGTACGTCGTGGTGAAAAGAGAATGATTGTTGAATTATGCATTTTGGCCGACCAAGGTGAAATACAATATTTTCAATACGACAACATTCCTTCATTGGCAGATGCAACGCGTGATGAGCTAGTCAAGTTTTTGGTATCCAGTGGAGCTTGGCCCTTTATTCGTCAGCGACCATATGATACAGTTGCCGATGAAAACGACGTTCCAAAGTCAATATTTGTAAGTACTTTTGACTCAGCGCCTTTGGCTCCAGATTTGAACCTTGCAGTAGCCGGAAAAGATGATGCCTGGTACAAAGGATTGGAAGTACTTAGTCGCTTAAGCGGTTCTAAAGTACATGTTGGTCTTAATGCTGGTTCAGATAACGCTCCTGCAGCTGCTTACTTAAACAGCAATACAGTTGAAGGTGTAGAAACGCACTGGTTCCAAGGACCTCATCCTGCAGGTAATGTTGGCATTCAAATACACCACACAGACCCTGTTTTGCCTGGCTCTAAAGTCTGGTACACAGATGTTCATGCTGTAATACTCATAGGAACCTTGTTTCTAAAAGGCATATTTGACACAGAAAAAGTTGTTGCCCTGAGCGGTTCCGAATTGAAAGCTAAATATGTTAAAGTACACCAGGGAGCGAATGTTGAAGGCATTTTGAAAGATATGCCAGCTGATTTTGCAGAGGAAATGGTTTGGTCGAAAGATGACCAAGGTAAAAAAGTCAAGAAAGCTGCAACATTACGTAAAACAAGAATTATCTCAGGTGATGTTTTAACCGGTACTCAAATCGAAAGAAACGGAAGCCTTGGATTCTTTGATGACCAAATTACCGCTGTAAAAGAAGGTAACTATTATGAAATGTTCGGATGGCTTATTCCTGTAACCGGTCACCCAACTATTTCAAGATCTTTCCCAGCTACAATATTTCCTGACATTTCATATGAAGCAGATACCAATACCAATGGTGAGAAACGTGCCTTTGTAATGACTGGTGAATATGAAAGTGTACTGCCAATGGATATTTATCCACAGCATGTTTTCCGTGCAATTATGTGTAATGACATTGAGAAGATGGAAGGTTTGGGAATTTTGGAGCTCAGTGAAGAGGACGTTGCACTTTGTGAATTTGTATGTACTTCAAAACAACCTTTGCAAAAAATGCTTCGCGAGGGACTCGAAACCCTAAGAAACAGTTAATTTCAAAATAGAAATTAGACTAAAATCATTCAATTTCCTATTCAACCAATATAAATATGGCCTTTATAGATTTTTGGAAAAAGATTGAACCAAAGAAAGAAAATAAGTTTGCTCATGCTACCTATGATGCCTTATTCACTTTCTTTTTCAAACCTAATCTTACCACATCAGGTAAGGGAGTGCATATCAGAGATGCAATGGACCTTAAACGTACCATGATTTTCGTGGTAATAGCAATGCAACTTTGTTATGTTTTTGGTACAATTAACATCGGTTATCAACACTTTTTAGCCCTTGGTGTAAACACAGGAT
>JBILRK010000264.1:0-4318 GCA_044372705.1 Saprospira sp.
GTACAAGAAACCCTCAAGGCCGATATGCGCCTTATCTCGGGTATTCCACCATGGGTACAGATGTACTATGAACGCTTATTGCAGGTGACGGGTAAAAAGACAATTCTCGACATTTTCCCAAATCTGAGCATGTTTGTGTACGGTGGTGTCAACTTCGAACCATATCGCGCACAACTCGAAAGTCTCGTGGGAGCTCGCATTCCAAGTATTGAGACTTACCCTGCCTCCGAGGGATTTATAGCTTATCAGGACCGTCAGGACGAAAAAGGACTGCTTTTGAATACCAATTCAGGCATTTTCTTTGAATTTATTCCTGCCGATGAGGTTTTTAAAGCTAATCCAACCCGTATTTGGCTTAAGGATGTTGAAATTGGCGTAAACTATGCCCTTGTTATGAATACCAATGCCGGCCTTTGGGGCTACAGCATTGGCGATACTATACAATTTGTTTCCAAAAATCCTTACAGAATTATAGTCTCTGGTCGTGTGAAGCATTATATCTCTGCCTTTGGCGAGCATGTCATCGGAAAAGAAGTAGAAGAGGCTATGTTGAGTGTTGCAGCTCAAGAAGGCATAAGAATAGTAGAATTTACCGTTGCGCCGCAGGTGGCTCCTAGTGATGGATCAAAACCATTTCATGAATGGTTTGTAGAGTTTGACAATGAACCGCTGAATCTACAAAGCTTTGCTCAAAAAGTGGACATCGCCATGCAGGGTCAAAATATTTATTACAAAGACCTGATTGAAGGAAACATCCTGCAAACATTGAAAATAAGACCTATGCAAAAAGATGCTTTCCGCGAATATATGAAATCGATTGGCAAATTGGGCGGCCAAAACAAGGTGCCTAGATTGTCGAATGATAGGAAGATCGCTGATGAGTTAGGGAAGTTTATGAAATAAAACCAGTATCAAGTAGCAAGACCTATACAATACCTGATACCTGATACTTGATACCTGATACCTGATACGAATCTGACAATCTGACATCTAAAAATCTGACAATCTTAAAAATGCAAGGCACTATCATAAAATCTACCGGCTCCTGGTATCTCGTTCGAACAGCGGAGGGGCTAGTATGGAATTGCCGCATAAAAGGAAAATTTAAGCTAAAAGATTATAAGCTCACCAATCCGGTAGCGGTTGGAGATATCGTAAAATTTGACACCGAAAAAGAGGAAGGTCACGGAATCATCACAGATATTCAGCCTAGAAATAACTTTGTACTTCGACGATCGACCAGACAAAAGCATTTTATGCACCTCATTGCCTGCAATGTCGATCAGGCCTTTGTGATTGTTACCATCAAAAGACCTAATATAAAACCGGGTTTTATAGACCGTTTCCTGCTTACTACAGAGTCATACAACATTCCAACCTACATTATTTTCAATAAGTGCGATATTTATGATGCTGAAGATTTGGAACTCTATGAAGCATTAAAAGTAATTTATAAAAATGCCGGATACCAAACGATGCTTGTTTCAGCAGAGAACGGTCAAGGTTTGGATGAGCTGAAAGCCCTACTCAAAGATAAAACCACCCTAATTTCAGGACACTCTGGTGTTGGCAAATCCTCGCTGGTGAATGCCATACAGCCGCAATTTGAGCTTAGAACAGGTGATATTTCTGGCATTACTGACAAAGGCATGCACACTACCACCTTTGCCGAAATGTTTGAACTGGATTTTGGTGGAAGGATTATTGACACACCTGGCATAAAAGAATTGGGTTTCCTGAATATGGAACCCAAGGATATATCACATAATTTTCCTGAAATATTTGCCCTTTCGCCAAAATGTAAATATAGCAATTGTCTACACATCAACGAACCTCACTGTGCTGTAAAGTCAGCTATAGAAAAGGGCGAAATCCATTCACTCAGATACCAGAGTTATCTCTCAATTATGGAAGAAGTAATGGATCAAAAGCATTGGGAAAGGCATGATATGTAAGATTTTATAATTTTAACAATCATTTAAGTATCAAGTTAAAAACAAAGCCTGGAGATTGATTGTATCAAAACAAAAACTCGCATCAATATGAAAAAGTTTCCAAGTTTTATCATCCTTTGCTTACTAATTGTATTTAGCTTCAACAGCTGCGCACAAAAAAATAGCCTTCCAAAACCTAGCAAAAAGCCCGAAATCAACCTCTCTGAAAAAGAATGGAAGGCAAAACTAAGTCCAGAACAATATTATATCCTACGCGAAAAAGGTACTGAAAGAGCATTCTCGGGTGAATTTGTATTTACCAAGGAAAAAGGTACCTATAAGTGCGCCGGCTGCGGTGAACCCCTGTTCACAGATGACATGAAATTTGAGTCGGAATGTGGCTGGCCAAGTTTTGATAAGGAAATAGAAGGGGGGAAAATCATTCAAACGAAAGACCTGAGCCATAACATGAAAAGAATTGAAATAACCTGTGCAAAATGTGGCGGCCATCTGGGCCATATTTTCGATGACGGGCCAACCAAAACAGGTCAACGCTATTGTGTTAATTCGCTGTCACTTAGCTTCGAGCCCCAAAAAAAGGAAGCTAAAAAGTAACAGACCAATCTTCCTGCGCCTTTCAAATATTCATTAAAATTTAAAAATATTATCTTATAAATTAGATATATTTTATTGCTCAAAAAGTGCTGTAATTTATTGTCAAACAATATTACAGCACTTTTTTTGTTTTTAAAATTTAGGGCACAATAATCCTTTATATTTTAACAAAATCATATAAAAAAAGCGCTATTGCATTTTTATGAAGTCCCAAGATATAATTGTCAAATTTTAAATAAATTATGTTCAATTATCATATTATGGTTGATTGAATTGTTTTAAAAATTTCTATTTGTTCACGCAAAGTGTCATTACCCGACAGTCAACCTTTTAATTTGTTTTTTAATCAATTTTAAAGGGTTGAACAATAACAATATGAAATAATTCTACGTTTAAAAAATAATAGCAATCGTGCAATTAGTACTGAAATTGCTATAAAATGAACTAAACCATATCTTAAAATGAATCTAATTGAATGAAAAAAGTTGTACCCTTCAAGTATTTTACACGTTTCTGCAATGCTTATATCTTTTGTCTTGGATATATTTTGGATTTACTCATTACTTTTAGATTTTTCCAGGGGCGATTCCGTAGCCGAAGATTTAACAGAAGGCAAATATGGCATGATCATTATTATTATCGAATTGGTTTTATGGGTAATAGCTATACCGGCTATCTTTCTTATTTGTGGCCTTATTCATTAAGCAATTTCAAATCTAAAATTTAAAAAACACCAGCGTAACAAACAATATTTTTTGAACTATGGCACTTTTTAAATAAGACAATAATATATTGATTTTCGCATTAATTTTATTCACCATACAGAAAAATCATATTTTATTTATATTTTGCAACATCATTTTAATAGCAAAAAACCACTTATATGAAGTATTTAATTCTATCAATAGCTTACATTCTGATTTTTTATAGCTCCGAAGCATTGATTGCCCAAGATCTGAACTCCACAGATATAAATCCCATTAAAAAAAATGCCCCGATTGCACATAATGTTAATGCTGCTAGTAATGATAATGAGGTTTCAGTTGATGCCAAAATAATCGAAGTGTACGGGCAACAGTTTATGGATAATAATCCTGAGCTTTTTCCAATCTTTAGAAATTTTATACATGAAAGAATTGAATATAAAACAGAGGCCCAAAGCCCTGATGAAAAATATCCTAAACTTTCATCTTTTGGTTTAAGAAACAAAAACAACCCCTCTCTTAGTCGAGATCTTTCTTTTGACAACCATACTTTTAATCCATTAAAGTATAATATTTCTGCTTTTGAGCCATTGACTCAAATAATCAGATTCGACAATAGTGACATACTCATTATCGTCAAACCTTACAACAACCAGAATAAATCAAACTAAATCAAATTTTTATAATTTGCCTGATTATGAAACTGTTTACATCTGTAGTTTTTCTTCTTTTATTAAGTATTTGCATTGGTTCTGCTCAAAATTATAACATGTCAAATGGCAACGTTGTGACATGCTCCGGCAACTTTTTTGACAGTGGCGGATCTGCAGGAACCTATGGCAATAATCAAACCCTCGTCTTTACCATTTGCCCCTCTACACCAGGAGGAAGAGTACAGGTAAATTTCACAAGTTTCAACATTGAAAATAGCTGGGATTTTTTGACAGTGTTCGATGGCAATAGCGTTGCAGCGCCATCATTGGGCACTTATACCGGTACCATTGGCCCGGGCATCTCGCAAGCTACACTTGGAAATGCAAGCGGTTGTCTAACTTTCAGATTCAC
>JBILRK010000265.1:0-4307 GCA_044372705.1 Saprospira sp.
ATACTGTTTTTCATGGTTTTACGGTTTTAAAGTTAATAATATATTCAAAAGTACAAAAAAATTAAATTGCTTGTAATTTATGCCTAAAGAAGTTTTTTGTATGTATAACCAAGTCCAAGTTTTCGTAAAAAGAAAAACCCTACTTCAACTTCTGCAACAGCAGTTCCACTGACTTTTTCAATTGCTCATCTTTTCCTTTAGCCTTGTAATCGGGTGAATTTTCCAAGACATGATCGGGTACAGCAGGGCCATTTTCCATATTTAAGCCAGAACTCTTTACAAACCAGCCACGGAAAGGCATACGCACATAGGATCCATCTATAAGATTATATGCTCCTGTTGAGATCACTGCACCATAAGTCGGTTTTCCAACTAAAATGCCCAAGCCCAATTCTTTATATGCATGAGAGAAAATTTCAGCATTGGAATAACTGCTTTCGTTACAGAGTGCTACGCTGGGTTTAGTCCAGGCAGCAAATGGCAGTCTTTCGCCATAAGGATAATAATCGCTGAATTTTTTATGTTCTTTAAGATCGGAAGCTGCGCCGCGCGGCACAGTATAGGAATGCTGACGAACTGTGAGAATTGCCATCAGGTAATCAGTAGTCCAGCCACCGCCATTATAGCGGACATCAATCACAATACCTTCTTTGCCATTTCCTGCAGCCATCAGTTCGCGCTCAAAACGCTCAAAACTCTTCCAATCCATGCCCTGAATATGAATATAGCCTAAACGGCCTTTAGAGTATTCATCGGTTAGTCTTTTACGCTCATTTACCCAATCTTCATATAGTTGATTTGCCAATGAAGCAGCCGGCCAAATGACTAGTTCTCTTATCTTTGCACTGCTGTCCAAGACCTCAATCAGTACTTTTTCTCCCTGGGTTTCATCCATAAGGGCGTCAAAGTCTACATTTGCCTCGACATTTTCCCCGTTTACAGATAGAATTATTTCTCCGGGATATAAACGGCTATCAGGCTTAGCTGCAGGAGTGCCTTCCAAAACCTTGGTAATTTTAAGCCCTTTCGCTGTATTTATTACTTCAACTCCCAAAAGCCCTGTTTTTACAGTTTGGGTTGATTTGGGATTATCCCCGCTGTAAAGTCCCATATGACTGGCATTCAACTGCCCCAGCATCAGATTAAAGAAAAACTGAAAATCTTCTTTGGTGGAAGCTTTCAGGCATAGGGGCTCGAACTTTTCTCTTAGTTTTTTCCAATCTTCTCCATGAAATTTGGGGTCATAGAAACCTTCATTCAATGCGCTCCAGCCTTCATTAAAAATCTGTTTCAATTCTTCTTCGAGTACAATTTCCATTTTGGCGGAAACAGGGCGGCTTTCAGATTTTGAATCTTTGGTTTTCAAGGCATTTAGACTTCCTCCCGAGCTTAGATAATACAAGGTTTCCCCATCTGCAGATAGTTCAAGCGAAGCAGGATTCTGTTTGCCGTCAACCAATTCTTTCATTTCAGTTCCATCCCATTTTATCTGACAAAGAGACTGAACAACCGTAAAATCTCTTCTGCCATCGCGGCTGTTTACATAATAAAAGGTTTTGGCATCGGGCGAAAGGCTGTATTGCGATTCATTGCCAGGATAAGCGGTTACCTGTTGCAAACGAAGGTGAATGTCCTTAAAGTCAATTTCAATCGCTTGAACTGTTTTGTCTTTATCCTTATCTTTTGACTTGTCTTTTTTCTCATCTTTGGATGACAGCTCCTCTCTTTTCCATTCCTCCTTAGTTTTTAGATAATCTTCTTCTCGCAACCAACAGAACCAAATATCTGTATCGCCGTTATTTCTCGACGAGGTAAAAGCCAGCTTTTTTCCATCGGCAGACCATTTAGGATTACCGTCGAAACGTGGGTGCATAGTAATATTCACAGGTTTTACCGAATCCTGCGCATGATGAATAAAAACTTCCTGATTAAAACTCAAATCAGACAGTTCATAAGCCAGCCATTTTGAATCGGGCGACCAACTGACACTATTAGCAGCGGCCCAGCCGTCTATGAGTTTTGTTTCTTTTTCAAATTTTGTGAATGCTGAATCCAGGTCTGCAATCCAAAGCTGTCCTCTACCCCTAGCAAATGCGAGTTTTTTACCATCGGGAGACAAAACCGGATCTTTATCATCTAAATCTGACACTGTCAGTTTATTTTTTTTAAACTTCAAGGTTTTAAAAAGGTCTTTCTCCGTTGTGTCAGCAGATGAAATAGTAAAAAAGTCATAATTTTTATTCTCATCTGACATGTAAAGCAGGGTTCTGTCATTCAACCATAATGGACTGCGGTCGCGGGCTGCACCTGAGGTCAAACGGGCTGATTTAGCGTCCTCTTTGTCGTTGGCCGATACAAAAAGTTCGCCATGTATACAAAATGCAATCCATTTTCCATTTGGAGAAACAGTATATTCATCCATTTTGCTGAAACTTTTCTTTTGAACTGGGTCAAAACGATAGTCGGCAGCAATATTGACAATTATTTTCCTGGGATTTCCGCCCTCAGTCGCTATGCTGTACAGTTCATCACCAATCTGATATACTATGGTTTTTCCGTCTCGGCTCAGGTCGAATGACAAAATACCATAATCGCCTCTTATAGAAGTAAGTGCAGAAACTGATTCAGCCTTTTCCCTGTTTTGGCTCAATTTCATCTTGTATATGTTATTTCTGCCATTCTGGGAACTTAAAAAATAAAGGGTTTTATCATCAGACCAGCGGACATTGAAGTCATTGCCGGCAAAATTGGTCAGCTCGAAATATTTATCAGTTTTTGGGAAATAAATCCAAAGGTCTCTGTTGGCAGGCCCGCGGTAAGCTTCGCGCTCTGCTCCACAGGTACCACGAACCAACGCAATGGCTGTTGCATCTGGCGAATAAACAGCCTCCATCGCTAATGCATCGAGTTTGCGTTCTGGTGTTGAGCCAGCAATTGATACGGTGTAAACTTCCAGTTCACGTTCAACCTGTGCAAAAAGTCTTCTAGTAGTAAAAAGTATTTTTTCATTGCCATCCCAGCTGATTGGCATATCGTTGTATGAACCCCAGGTCAGCTGTTTGGGTGTACCACCTGAAGAAGGTATTACAAAAACATCATTGTTGCCATTTCGGTCACTTCCAAAGCTGATATTTTTTCCATCGGGACTCCAGATGGGACGACTTTCATAACCCTCGTGTATGGTGAGTCGCAAGGGTGCCCCACCCGCCAATGGCATAGTCCAAATATCGCCCTGATAAGAAAAGGCTAAAGTTTTGCCATCGGGACTGATAGCAGGCTGCATGACAAGGGGAGATTGGGCAAACAATAATACTGGGAAAAATATCAATAAAAATCTGATGAGATACATATAGCAGTTGGATTTAGACTTGGTGCAAAGATATAGTTTATATGTCTAAGTCCAAAACCAAAAATTCTTACCAATGTTCAATCGATTTTTAATTTAAAACAAGCCACTGTTACTCACAAATATTTGAATTCAATAAAGCGGCAAAAGAATTTTCCAAAAAATAAAAGTCTAATATTTATTTAACCATTGAAGCTTAATCTTTTTAACAGCAATTGAAATTGACTGGAATAAAAAAACCGCAGTTTTCTAAAAACTGCGGTTATGATATTACTTACCTTTTTTCTTGTTCTTTTTCATTTCCTGTTGCTGCTTCAGGGCCTCTTCATAGCGTTGCTGAAAAGCTGATTTTGGTTTAGGGTTATTTTTCCTGTTTTCCATATCTGCTTCGAGCTTTTTCTTGTTGATAATCACATTTTTAACCAGGAAGGTTTGAAGGATATTCAACAAATTGGAGAATAACATGTAACAAGTAAGACCCGCTGCCCAACTATTCAAGGCAAAGAAGAAGATAACCGGGAAACTATATTGCATGTACATCATCATTTTGGCATTTGCTCCCCCTGCCGACATATCCATCTGCTTGCTATTGTAAATCAAGAAAGCAAACATAGAAATACACCATAACAAAGTAAACAAGCTGACGTGGTCGCCGTAAATTCCACTGATAATAGGTACATGACCAAAATCCCAGATTGAATCGTAGCTGACAAGGTCATCGGCCCAGAGGAATCCTTTTTGTCGGAACTCAATCGATGCGGGGAAGAATCGGTAAAGTGCAATCCATATTGGCATGGTCAGCAACATAGGCAAACAGCCACCGAGCGGATTTACACCATATTCACCGTACATGCGCATTTGTTCCATTTGCATGCCCTGCGGATCGTCCTTATATTTCTTTTTCATTTCATCCAATCGGGGACGTAGGATACTCATTTTTACACCCGATTTTAACATTGAA
>JBILRK010000266.1:0-4299 GCA_044372705.1 Saprospira sp.
TGTTTTTTGTGCAGTCGATACACAAAACTTACAGGAAGCTCAATCATGTGCATTTCTTTTATGCGGTGAACCTCGGCAGTTCTGTTCTGCATCAAAATTTCCACACTTGGATCCACATCCATTTGCATGCTCATCAAGCTGGCCTCCTCCGCTTGATTCTGTTTCTTTTTGAGCAGCATTTTGTACTGCAGTTCGGCCTGAATCGCGTATCTAGCGTTAATATAACGACGGACAAAAATTCCTGCCGCAGGCGCTATCGAATAATCATTATCGGTATAAATCTTTGTATTCAAACCCGCCGCAAGACCAATTTTCAATTTTTTAACAGGTATTGAATGTGGTGTCTTTAAGACTAAAAGCGGAGTATCTACCCTTTTAGCTAAAGGCAATGTGGCTTTATTTTCAATTTTTAAGACACTTATGTTTTGAATATTTTCTAGATGCTCAACATTTGTCAAATAGGCAGTTTCAACATCTTCTACAGCAGTAAAATTGTTGTCTGTTTTTTTCTCTACTGGATAATTATTTTCTGAAAAGATATTTTCATTATACTGCATCGCCAAAGGATCTAATTTTTGAGGCAGACTAGCAATAATAAGCCTATCGGATTTAATACTTTGACTAATAATAGCCGGATCGATAATTCTATTTTTTACATCTCTGTTCTTGGTCAAATCATTTTCAGGCAATTTCCCTGAATTTGTATTGACAGCAGTACCAGCCTTTGCTACAGATTCGAGTTTAACAGTATTTGATTCAGATGAAACAATTTTCTTCTCTGCCAATTCGGCCCCCTTCAATTCTATATTTTCTTTCTGTAAAATTATATCATTTTTGCCATATGGCATTTGGTACCAATAATAAAACATTAGTCCCGAAACACCCAGCATCATTGCACTCAAGCTCAACCATGGCACAAGATTTTTCGACATGGAAGGCAGCTCCAATTTATTCAATTTATGCTCCATCTTATCCCATGCCCCTGGCACCATATCAAATTCATGATCTGACATTCTCGATCGCATATCAT
The DNA here is from genome assembly GCA_044372705.1 of Saprospira sp. Taxonomy (GTDB): domain Bacteria; phylum Bacteroidota; class Bacteroidia; order Chitinophagales; family Saprospiraceae; genus Saprospira. The sequence continues at coordinate 1,031 of JBILRK010000266.1, forward strand.
CATCCTGATTATCGTAAAATTGCTTCATCTAATATTTTTTTTGCTTTGTTAAGTTTTTAATTGGATTATTTGGCACTAATAAGCCTTCCTTTTTCATAATTGTAATTAATAGCAATTAGATCCTGAAGTTCTTTCCTGGCATTGGAAAGATGCCATTTCGACGTGCCAACAGAAATGTCGAGCATCTCAGAAATTTCCTTATGTTTATATCCATCAATGACATACAGATTGAATACAGACCTGCTCGATGCGGGCAATTTTTGAATAAGTTTATACAAATCGGCTGTCTGTAGTCTATCTAGACTTTCATTGCCGACAGCATGTTCTGCTTCGACATTAAAATCCATTACCTGACGGTATTTTGTGTTACGACGCACATGATCAATTGCGGTATTGAAAACAATTTTTGCAATCCACCCAGCCAAATTGCTATTATCCTCATACTTATCAAGTGAGGTAAAAACTTTGAGAAAGGCAGAATTGAGGATATCGAGTGCCTCCTCCTGATTCTTGGTATATCGCATGGCAATGCCAAAAACTCTTCCGAAATATCTTTCGTATAGATTTTTTTGGGCAATCCGATTCGAATGGCGACAGCCTTGAATCAATTCGTTATCGCTACTTCTGTTGGTATACTTCATTTGGCAGTAATAATTCAGATAGCATTATTGGGGTTGCTATTCGTTATAAAATTGTAAATGTTCTCTGCAATGAAGACTGTTTTATTGAATAAAGGTTTAAGCAAGTAAATCAAATAATAAAACGATTAAAAATAAATAGTGGTTGGTCTTCTAAATTAAAAACTGAAAATAAATTTTAATCTAAACCGTTTTTAAGTCTTATCTTTGATAATCTACTAGCTTTATAACTTACTTATAATCTCATTTATTGCCTTTAACCAACTGACTTTTAATACCCATGTTGAAAAAAATAGCTATTTGGTCCACAATTTTGCTAATTCCGACATTTTTACTCGGATTAGTACTTAATTCTAATAGCCCCCTAATAAAAAATTCCGAACCGAACGAGAAAGAATTGGCTCAACAAAAAGAAGATGCCTGGGTAAATGAGAAATGGGCAGCTATGTCTGAATCTGAAAGACTTGGACAGCTATTTATGGTGGCTGTTTATCCCAATAAAGGCGCAGCAGATGAGCTGATTGTTCGTGAAATGATTGAAAAATATCATATTGGCGGACTTATCATGTTTCAGGGAGGACCTGTAAGAGCCGCTGCGCTCAGCAATTATTATCAATCGCTCAGCAAAAAAGTCCCGCTTATGATCTCCATTGATGGAGAGTGGGGATTGAATATGCGTCTGGATTCTGTTATGGCCTTCCCCAGACAAATTCTGTTGGGGGCTATACAAGACAACAAACTAATTTATGAATTTGGCAAAGAGGTTGCCAATCAATGCCGCAGGATTGGTATTCATATAAATTTTGCACCGGTAGTGGATGTCAATAACAATCCTTCAAATCCGGTTATTGGAGACCGATCATTTGGCGAAAACAAAGAAAATGTCACTGCAAAAGCCTTTCAATACATGAAGGGTTTGCAAGACAATGATGTAATGGCCTGCGCTAAACATTTTCCCGGTCATGGCGATACCAATGTCGATTCTCACTACGATTTACCAGTTATTAATCATAACATTCAGAGATTGGACAGCCTGGAGCTTTATCCCTTCAGAAATCTTATTCAGCAAGGCATTCAGAGTGTAATGGTTGCACACCTGCATATTCCGGCAATAGATGCAAGCGCAAATCTGCCTACTACCCTATCCAAACCTGCGGTAACGGCACTTTTAAAAGACAAAATGGGATTTGAAGGCCTTAGCTTTACCGATGCCATGATGATGAAAGGCGTCACCAATCATTTTCAGGCAGGCGAAGCCGAGATTCGCGCATTAAAAGCTGGAATAGATGTAGTACTAATGCCTGAAAATGCTGCGCTATCAATTGAACGAGTCAAAAAAGTTATTGCTGCGGGAGAGCTCAATTGGAGCGACCTTGAGCAGCGTGTCAAGAAAATACTTAGGGCAAAATACAGACTTGGACTTTTTGATTACAAGCCAGTATCCCTTAGCAACATCATAGAAGATATTAACAGTCCTAATGCAGAGGCCTTGAATGAAAAGCTTATAGAATCGGCACTTACGCTTTGTTCTAATCCCAACGAACTTCTCCCTTTAAAAAATCTTAAGGGCAAAAAAATAGCAAGTCTGAGTATTGGATACAATTCAAAAACTCCTTTTCAGACAGAATTAGGAAAATATGGCATTGGCTCACATTATCAGCTACCCGCTATTATTCACCCTACCAACTACAGTCGGATGCTGAATGAACTAAAAGGACAGGATGTAGTGATTTTGGGGCTGCACAGAGTAGGCCGTTATCTGCAAAATGATTACGATTTAAGCCCTAGTGCAAGAAAATTCATCAATGACCTAAGCAAACAAACCAAGGTAGTCTTAGCAGTTTTCGGAAATCCATATACCCTGAAGTTTTTTGATGGAATGCCATACGTTATTTGCACTTATGTAAACGATGACGCCGCCGAACGTAAAGCAGCACAGGCTATCATGGGAGCTTTGCCTTTTGCAGGCAAATTACCGGTAAGCTCAGGTAAATATAAATATGGCACTGGCGTAAAAACCCAAGCTTTCAGACTGGCATATGGCGATAAGCCGCAGACGCTAGGTTTCAATCCTGCAATTCTCAATAAAATTGATCTAGTTGCCAATGAGGCTATTACAAAAGGCGCTGTGCCAGGCTGCCAGGTTTTAGTCATGAAAGACGGAAAAATAGCCTTTCACAGGGCCTATGGTCACAGCAGCACTGACAAAAAACAAAATCAGCGCTTAAACGATTTGTATGATCTGGCCTCTGTTACAAAAATTGCTGCTGCTACGCTATCAATCATGAAACTCTATGAAGAAGGTAAAATAGACATCGAAAAAAAATTGAGCGATTATCTTACTGAACTGAAGGGTACCAACAAAGAAAATATGACCATCAAGGAAATTCTGCTGCATGAAACCGGCATGAAAGCATGGATACCCTTCTATATTCAAACATTGGACGAGCAGAAAAAACCCGATAAAAAACACTACAAAAGCAGCCCCGATACCGAATTCTGCGACAGAGTGGCAGAGGGAATTTACATTTCTAAACAAAAACAGGACAGCCTGCTTTGGCAAAGAATTTTCGACAGTGAGATTGATCCGCCCGGCAATTATCGCTACAGTGATAATGGTTATATTCTATT
>JBILRK010000267.1:0-4295 GCA_044372705.1 Saprospira sp.
ACTTTGGGCTATTCCACGAGGGCAGTAACCGGATGAAAAAATGGAGTAAAAACCCCAAGTCGGGAAAAATTAAAGTTCCCTTTGCCTTTTCAATCGATAAAAATGCCAAAATTGAAATACAACATGGGGCAATGAATGAATTCATCGAAGATGTTTCCACTTTTACCAATGCTGAGAAAATTAAAAACCAGGCCACTAAAATGAATGTGGAACTGCGTGCCAAAGATTTTAACAAAAATGTCGAGCTGAATTTTGTCAATCCAATCAATACCAAAGGCCTATGCTATTGGTTCTCCGATCTTAATTACGATGACGAGAACAAAATAATTTCGGGATACTTCAATTACGCTATCAGCGCAAGAGATTTATACAGTTGTAAGATTGTTTTTGGAGAGTAGAAAGATTGAACATTGAACATTGTGCATTGTGCATTGAGTATTTTTCTAGCTCCTTTTTACTAAACACTTGAAACTAAATTACAGGCAACTGAACATTAAAACTACTAAATCCCTGGTCTCTAGTACCTCGTACCTGGCTCCTTAGTACTAAAATTCTTTCATCTACATCCTATTCCCATTCAATCGTCGCAGGTGGTTTCGAGGTGATATCATATACAATGCGGTTGACATGTTTTACCTCGTTGACAATTCTATTTGAAATTTTCTCCAGAACATCTAGTGGAATGCGCGACCAATCAGCTGTCATACCATCGACACTACTTACGGCTCTAAGACCGATAGTGTAGCTATAAGTACGCTCATCGCCCATTACACCAACGGTTCTGATGCCCGGAAGTACAGCAAAATACTGCCATATTTCTTTATCGAGACCAGCTTTTGCTATTTCGTCGCGATAAACCCAGTCTGCTTCGCGCAGAATTTCCAATTTTTCATCGGTCACTTCGCCAAGGACACGAATGCCTAAACCCGGTCCTGGGAAGGGCTGGCGATCAACCACATGCGATGGCAGACCCAATTCTCTACCAACAGCACGCACCTCATCTTTAAAAAGATTGCGCAGTGGTTCAATCACGCCGGTAAAGCTCATGTCTTCGGGCAAGCCACCAACATTGTGGTGCGATTTGATAACTGCCGAATGTCCGGCACCGCTTTCGATCACATCGGGATAAATGGTTCCCTGCACCAACAATTCTATATTGCCTAATTTTTTTGATTCCTGTTCAAAAACGCGGATAAAGGTCTCGCCAATTGACTTTCGTTTAGCCTCTGGTTCGCTAATTCCGGCCAGTTTATCCAAAAACTGTTTGGATGCATCCACCGCAATCAGGTTCAGGTCGAATTGATGGCCGAAAACTTCTTTGACCATTTTGGCTTCATCCTTGCGCAGCAAACCATTATCGACAAAAACACAGACCAATTGCTTGCCTACTGCTTTGTGCACCAGCATCGCTGCAACCGATGAATCTACTCCGCCCGACAAAGCACAAAGCACCTTGCGGTCGCCAATCTGACGGCGCAATTGTGCAATACTTTCCTCCACAATATTTTTCATTTGCCAATCGCCGCTACAGACACAAATTTCATAAAGAAAATTGCGCAGCATTTTAGATCCTTCGGGCGTATGTAATACCTCAGGATGATACTGGAATCCATAAATTCTCTTTGCGTCATTGGCATAAGCTGCGTTGTGGCAGGTATCGGTGCTGGCAATCTGCTGATAACCCTCTGGCAACTGCGACACATGATAGGTATGGCTCATCCAGCAACTGGTGTGCTCGGGCACATTATTGAAGATGGCATGAGATTTTACATTCAGTTCTTTTTTGCCATACTCGCGCTGTGAGGCTGCTTCAACCTTACCACCATTGAGGTGTGCAATGAGCTGTGCTCCATAACAGATGCCCAGAATTGGTATGCCCAATTCAAAGATTCCTTGGTTGACAGTCGGCGCACCTTCTTCATAAACTACCGAAGGACCACCGGTAAAAATGATTCCTTTAGGATTTTTATTTTTTATTTCCTCGGGACTGATGCTGCAGGGTACAACTTCGCAATAGACATTTGATTCGCGTACGCGGCGGGCAATCAGCTGATTGTATTGTGCTCCGAAATCGAGGACTAGGATTAATTCGTGGTTCATCTTTTTAGATTGAAAGAATTGTAGATTAAGAGATTTCGAGACTGGATAGTGACGAGAACTAAGTTATCAGTAACCAGTTACAATAAACTCTGATAACTGGCTACTGGCAACTCGAAAACTATTCCACAGAATAATTAGGTGCTTCTTTAGTTATCTGTATCGTATGCGGATGACTTTCGCGCAGTCCGGCATTGGTAATTTGTACAAATTGTGCAGTTTCATGCAATGTATTCATGTCTTTGGCGCCGCAGTAGCCCATACCCTGACGGATGCCGCCAATGAGCTGAAAAACAGTGTCTTCGACATATCCTTTGTAGGCAACGCGACCTTCAACACCTTCGGGTACCAATTTTTTGGCATCGTGTTGGAAATATCGGTCTTTGCTGCCCTTTTCCATGGCAGAAATAGAGCCCATACCACGATAAACCTTGAACTTGCGACCCTGATAGAGTTCAACACCACCGGGGCTTTCTTCGCAGCCTGCAAAGATAGAACCCATCATGCACACAGAGGCGCCTACGCCCAAAGCCTTGATGAGGTCGCCTGAATATTTGATACCGCCATCGGCAATTACAGGAACTCCGTAAGGAGTTGCAGCCTCAGCGCAATCATAAATAGCTGTAATTTGTGGAACACCCACACCTGCAACAATTCTGGTAGTACAGATTGAGCCCGGGCCAATGCCCACTTTTACACCGTCGGCTCCAGCTTCGATTAGCGCTACAGTTGCAGCTGCAGTAGCTACATTTCCACCAATAATCTGCAGTTCCGGCCAACGTTGTTTGATACTGCTAATCATTTCAAGTACTTTAACCGAATGACCGTGCGCTGTATCAACCACTAGAACATCCACGCTAGATTTAACCAGACGTTCAACACGTTCCAAGGTATCTGCGGAGGTGCCTACGGCTGCGCCAACGAGCAAGCGACCCTTTTCGTCCTTTGCAGCATTGGGATAACGCTCCGATTTTTCAATATCTTTAATGGTAATCAATCCGCAAAGTCTGCCATTAGCATCAACCAAAGGAAGTTTTTCGACACGATGTTTGCGCAAAGTTGCTTTAGATTCCTCCAGGGTTGTTCCTACAGGAGCAGTCACCAGATTTTCCTTGGTCATAACCTCACCGATTTTTTTATTGAAATCGATTTCAAAACGAAGGTCACGATTGGTAAGAATACCAACCAGTTTACCATCATTATCGCAGATAGGTACACCCGAAATTCTGTATTTACCCATCAGTGCTTCAGCTTCATGTACAAAATGTTCAGGAGTCAGGAAGAAAGGATTGTTGATGACAAAATTTTGCGATCGCTTCACTCTGTCAACTTCCTCGCCCTGCTCCACGATACTCATGTTCTTGTGAATGATGCCTATACCGCCCTGACGAGCCATAGCAATAGCCATTTCCGACTCGGTGACAGTGTCCATAGCGGCACTTACAAGCGGAATGTTTAACCTGATTTTTCTGGTTATTTGTGTACTGAGATCAATCTCGTGGGGTAGAATCTCTGAATAGGCAGGTATAAGTAGGATGTCATCGAAAGTGAGACCCTGTTTCTGCAATTTTCTCATATAATTAGTTTTTGAGTTGCTTCCGAAAAAATTGCAGGCAAATTTAGAAAGGATATTTGGTATTAAATAGTGTTATTTAAATTCTGATGAAAAATTATTGTTAACTTTCTTTTGATATAGTTTTATATTCAATCAAATCTCGCTAATTTTGCGCTTCGATTAAGCGGTTTTGATGTTATTTTACTACGCAAATCCCTTATTAATAAGCTTTTATATTTAAAAGCACAATAATACAGCATATGTCAAATCAAAAACAGAGCGGATTGGATATTGATTTGGGTAATCTTTGCTCAAAGGACGCCTTCGATTGGGCTAAAACGACTTTCCGTAACCGTGAGAATAAAGCGGGCGCTATTGCGCTTAAGGTTGACGGCGTTTTTTCTAATATGCTGATTTTTGGAAATCAACGAATCGGTATCGGTTCCGACGGAATCGGCACAAAAATCGAATTGACAGAGCGTACAGGTATATATAATACTTTGGGTTATGACCTAGTTGCAATGGTGGCCGATGATTTGGCTACTGCCGGATTTGAACCGACAAGCATTTCAAATATCATCGATGTCGACAAATTGGATCGTGAAATTATAAATGAACTGATGAAGGGCTTGGCCGAGGCCTG
>JBILRK010000268.1:0-4287 GCA_044372705.1 Saprospira sp.
AGGTACAAGCTGAGCCAGATGAAAGGGCAATTTCTTGATTGAAAGTCATCATAAGCCCTTCTCCTTCAACATGTTTGAATGAAATATTGGTTACGTGCGGCATACGATGTTCGATATCGCCGTTTACCACAACCTCTTCCAATGCAAGGAAAGCATTTTCGACTTTATCGCGCAATGTAGAGAGTCTTTTGGCTTCTTCTTCCATTTCCTTTAACGCTATTTCGGCAGCCTTACCAATACCAACAATGCCAGGCACATTAAGTGTTCCCGAGCGCATACCACGCTCATGTCCGCCACCATCCATTTGTGCAGTTACCTTAACACGGGGGTTTTTGCGGCTGACATACAGAACGCCAACTCCTTTGGGGCCATACATCTTATGTCCGCTGAAACAAAGTAAATGAATACCAGATTCTCTTACATTTATTGGAATTTTACCGGCTACTTGAGTTGCATCGCTGAAAAGCAAAACGCCCTTTCTGTTACAAATCTCGCCAATTTCTTTCATTGGATGTATGTTACCAATTTCATTATTTGCATACATAACTGCTACCAAAATAGTTGTCGGTCTTATAGTAGCTTCGAGTTCATTCAGATCGATATTACCTTTTTCATCAACATTCAGGTAGCTAACTTCTATTCCTTTTTTCTCGAGGGCATGACAGGTATCCAACACGGCCTTGTGCTCTGTTGTTACTGTAATGATATGATTTCCTTTGCTTTGATACATATCGGCAACACCCTTTATTGCCAGGTTGATCGCTTCTGTAGAACCTGAGGTAAAAATGATTTCACGCTCATCAGCACCTATTAGTTTGGCAACTTGTTCACGTGCATAATCTACTGCCTCTTCCGCTACCCAACCAAATGGATGATTGCGGCTTGCTGCATTTCCAAACTTATCTGTAAAATATGGCAACATCGCTTCCAATACTCTTGGATCCATTGGCGCAGTTGCATTATTATCCAAATATATGAGGCGTTTATTCGCTGACATGTTAAGTGTATTATTTTGTTATTTAGATTTAATCCAATCACAAAGATAACACAGCTCTTGAAATTTTTGTTCATATCGCGTTATTAATTTTCGAAATCCTTCCGTTAAATCTAATTTAACTATCCTTCACAAAAATCAACAGCTGTCTTATTGAACAAAGTGTAGTTCCTTTTGTATACTCAATTAATTTTTTAGCGCAATTAAGTTTAGGTATCAAAGATTTTATAATTTTGGACCTGTACGTAATTATCATTTACAAAAACTAAAACAAATATATGAAAGCAGTAAAAGATTTTATCGAAGAGGCTATCAGCAAAGGTTACAAAATTAAAACTTTGGATGGGGGCATTTATATGATTGATTTTCCCTTGAAATACCAGGATGATAATAGATATCAGTGTGTTAATGTGAGAGACTTATTTGATGAACACTCCAAAAAACAATCTTATTTTATCAATAGCTACATATGTGATTTAACACCTCAAATTAATTTAGCAAGGGTATTGAGGGAGGCAAACTATGGCCGATTGACTATGATTTGCCTGAAATCAATTCCTGACGGACATGGTGGGCAGAAGGAAGCCCTATTTACTCAAACCACTATTCCTTGTGCTTACATAAATGATGATTATAACGAATTTATGTCTGTTATTCTTGAGACAGCAACGAATGCCGACTATATTGAAAAAATTTTCCACGCCAAGGATATTGCATAAAACACAGAACTGAAGCTATCAAAATAGGGGATTTCTATGTTGGAAATCCCTTTTTTTATATTTACAGCTTATGGGGCAACAAACTCTGTTAACCAGGGGCCAAGCTGTTAATTTTTTAATAATTTCTTTTCGAGAACTAAAATTAGTACGATATTGGTTGTTTACATTAAAAGTCTAATTATGAAAAATACGCTCTTTTTTCTTTTCATACTAATTTCGGCATATTCTAAGGCTCAGGTTCAAGATAGCAGCAGAAGTAAAATAAGGGAAGGAGAATACCTAAGCACAACAGTTATTGACGGAAAAGTCATTCCAATTATTATTATAGATGGTGACACTTTGCCTACTATTGAAGCGCCCGACGTTACTATACTTCGTAAAAAAGATTTTGAAAGCCGTGAAGAACGTAAACGTTATTATCAGTGGCGAAAATACGCTGCAAAGGTTTATCCCTATGCCCTCGAAGCAGTAAGACTTTATCGTCAGGTAGAACAGGAAACGGCGGATATGAAAAAAGGGAAGCGTAAAAAGTACACCAAGCGCATGGAAAAGAATCTGAAACCAAAATATGAGGAAGAGTTGAAGGCCCTGACCAAAACGCAGGGATATATTCTGATAAAAATGGTGGAACGCGAACTCGATAAGCCTTTTTACAAAGTTATCACCACCATACGCGGTGGCTGGGAGGCCGTAAAATGGAATGGCATGGCCACGCTTTACGGCTACGATCTCAAAAAAGGGTACAATCCGAAAGATGATGAAATTCTGGAGATGATTTTGGCAGATTTGGCGCTCACCTATGAATACGACCTTTACAAAACTGACAGAAAATCAATGAAAATCCCTTAGTAGGTTCTTGAATTTGCCATGCAGCAGTTTTTGTATTTCTTTCCACTGCCACAAGGACAGGGTGCATTTCTACTTACTTTATTACCGGTGTAATTTATCATATTTTTTACTGCCGATCCGAAGCGATGTTTTGTATCCTGTCGGAATATTTTGGTTAACAATTCGTAGAGTTCGGGCTTCTCCTTCTTTAGCGCATCGGGATGTTCAAAGAAATATTCAGCGGCCACTGCAAAAAACTCTATCTTATTGGTAGCACCGTAGGGATTCATTTTCGAATCGCCATTTTTTATCCTTTCGCTTTCTTTGTACATCACTTCAAGCCAAGGTGCCAGGTATGCTTTGTCTATAAAAAATTCAGGAATGCCATCATAGGATCCGTCGGCCGAATCGAGCAGGTGTACAAACTCATGAATCCCCACATTGCCCTTGTCGTTAGTATTTTCAAAACCACCGATTAAGGCAGGTTTAGAGAGAATCATAACTCCCTGCATGATGCCAGTACCTACCATTCCCGTTATCGTTCTGTCGGGTCCCTCCATTCTGAAATCTTTCGAAAAGGGGCCGGGATAAATGAGGATTTCTCCCAAATGTTCATATTCCCATTCGGGAATGCCAAATACTGGTATTTCGGCACTTGCGGCCGCCAAAACCATCGTGACATCATCCACTTCGGTCTTAATTCCAGTGATTCTGGTTTCGTGTAAAAAAATTTGAATTTCAGTTTCAAATCGCTCTTTCTCTTCCTTATTCAATGCCCGGTAAAATGCCACATATTTTTCAAGAATTTTTCGCCATTCCTCCGGAAAAGGAATTTTTTTCATGGCTTCGCGATCCCTGATTTTTTTAGTAAAAATGCTGTAAATATTATATGAACTTAGTAATCCAATTGCGATTAGTATATAAAATATATTGGGGCTACTTTCTTTTAATCTCCATATAACTATTAGAAATATTCCAAAAATAAGCCCAGCACTAAGAAGTGACAGTGTGTTATTTTCGCTTTTTTTTCTTTTTGAAAGATGCATCTTTACTTTCTTTATTTTTTACTATGGCTCAATATGGCTCATGAGTTTTTTCCAATCTTCGAAAGGAAAACGACCCTTTTCTTCGCCGCTGCTATGCGCACTGTTTCTTAATGAATAACAGTTGTACACTTTACTCTCGAATACAAAGCCCTGTCTCGTATCATTCAGCCAATGATAAGCCTCCTCTTTTTGGTAGAAAACTGCAATTGGCTTAGGGTCTGCTTTTGCAAAGCCTTCAATACCAATTCCTTTAAAAGTTTTAAATACTTCCTGCGCAAAGGTTTCCGCGTTTTCAGCACTATCGAAACCCACAAAATCATGCATTAACAACAAACATAAATCGCTGCCCGACAGAGATCCTTTTTGCTGATTTTTTACAAAATTATTAATAGCCCGCAATTCTTCTTCCCGAAGGCAATAGGGATGCCATGCATCCAGGTCCCACCAGCCCATCAGATGAACCTTATTTTCTTTTTTATTTTTCAGATGCAGATATTTAGCGCTACCTTCAGGTCTTGGAATATATTCCAGCTGAAGCTGATATTCTGGCCCCAGGTCAAATTCAAAAAAAATAATGCTATAATCTTCCTGGAAATTATCCCCGTCGTGCTTGTATTGGTTTTTGCCTGTTTCGATTCTAAAATCTTTTGACAGGATTTCGAGTTGTTTTTCTATCGTTTCGGGTTCAATATCATCCCTT
>JBILRK010000269.1:0-4268 GCA_044372705.1 Saprospira sp.
CGATGTGCATGATCTCTGCGAGCGTTATTCTGCCGTTGAAGTGGGAATGGTCTTTACCTGCGAACCTGGGATTTACATACCAGAAGAAGGCATCGGTATCAGAATCGAGGATGATATTCTCATTACTGAAGATGGCACCTTTAACCTCATGAGAAATATACCAATTGAGGCAGATGAAATTGAAGAATTGATGAATAGATAAATCTATTCAGGTTAAAGTCTCTTGTATGTTTTGAATATTTCTATTTAGAACATATATTAGCATATCTTTTTAACATACTAATTCTAAATTTCTTATGAAAACCAATTTTTTACTAATTTTAGTAATGGCAGCATTTGGCTACATTACACTCAGTAGCCGTTCAGGCGGAGCTGGTACTGTTGCAAACTCTGAAGCTGCAGGAACTCCAGGTGCTTCAAATTGTATGAATTGTCACTTAGGAGGTACTTTCAATCCAACTACCACCATTGATATTAAAAACAGCGCGGGAACTTCAGTCACTACTGTACAGTCCGATAGTGTTTATGATGTTTCGGTAACTATTGTTGCAGCAAATGGAACGCCAGGTGCCTATGGTTTTCAGGCAATTTTCCTCGAAAACCAGAATAATACCAATATTGGAACTTTTCAGAACCTTGGTACAGGTCAGACTACCAAAACCTTTGGAAATGGTCGCGTAGCTGTTGAGCATAACACTCCTTCTGCCTCCAATACTTTCAGCTTTAAATGGAAAGCACCTGCAGTTGCTACAGCCACTACTGCAACGCTTTACGCTTTTGCTCTAGCGGTTAATCTTAATAGCCAAGGCACGGGCGATATTGGAGACGGACATACTTATCAGGTAAATGTTCAGCCTTCTTTGCCTTCAGGTGTTGCTCAGAATAAGCTAGAAGCAGAAATGACATTGTTCCCTAATCCAGTAGTGAATGAGGCAAATGTTAAAATTTCTATGGAAAAAGAAACGCAGCTTCAATTATCAGTTTTTTCTGCAGAGGGCAAATTGATCAGAACTCAGTCAGTAAATGCATCTGCAGGTCTAAATAACCTCAGCATGAACCTCAGCGACCTTAATGCAGGTATTTACATGATGGTACTGAGCGATGATTCTAAGAAAATTGCATCTAAAAGCTTTGTAAAGTTCTAATTTGTTCTTAACGAATTATTAAAGACATAAAAAAGGAGGCATTGCCTCCTTTTTTATGTCAAAATGATAGTGTTTTCAAATTTTCAAATTGTATAATCCTCAAATTGAGCATTACCACTTCTTCTTTTTCTTTTTATCAAAGCTATCCTTTCCAAAAGATTTACCACCTTCTTTCTTGTAAGGTTTTTCGTCTTTTTTGAAAGAAGTTCTTTGCACTCTTTCGCCAAGTTCAGATAATTCTTGAGAAACCATTACCGGAACGCCTGCAATCTGTTTGCTTCTGAAACCGCTAAGCAAGTCATTCTCGAAACCGCTTTCGATGTCGAAAGCAGAATAGTTGTCCTCAATGAGAATTTTGCCCACTTTAGCATCGCGAAGTGTTTTAACGCTGTTCAAAAGTTCAATAATGCGACCCGGATTTACTTTTTGTTCTTTACCAATGTTGATATAAACTCTTACATATCCGCCCTCAGCTGTACTCATGCGGTTGCCGCCCCTTCTGCTATCGCTACGTTCACCGCCACGTTCTCTTGAATCGCCACGCTCTCTTGAGTCGCTACGTTCTCTCGAGTCACCACGCTCTCTCGAGTCACCACGTTCACGTGAATCGCCACGATCTCTTCTCTGATTGCGGTCTTCGTATTCAGAATTTCTGGAATCATTTCTATATCCTTTTTCCTCGCGGATATTAATATCTTCAGATCCTTTGTAGTGTTCGAGCAATTGATTGAATTCAAGTGCAACAAAGTTTTTGATGATATCTTCCTTGCTCATTTCGGTGAGCTTCTCATATATGGCCGGTAAAAAACGACTGATTTGATCATCATCAGTTTTTACAGATTCCATTCTGTCAATAAGGTGGAAAAGTTGCGCTTCACAAACTTCTTTACCTGTTGGAACTGGTTTTTTCTCAATTTTTTTGCCTAGCTTTCTTTCAAAGAAAGTTATTCTTTTCAACTCCTTACTGTGCAAAATAGAAATTGAAATCCCCAAATTGCCTGCACGACCTGTACGTCCGCTTCGGTGAATGTATGATTCAACATTGTCAGGAAGCTCCATATTGATAACATGCGTAAGGTTATCTACGTCGATACCCCTTGCGGCAACATCTGTTGCAATGAGCATTTGCAGGTGCTTTGTACGGAAGCGGTGCATAACAAGGTCACGCTGAGCCTGCGAAAGGTCGCCATGAAGTGCATCGGCATTGTAACCGTCTTCAATAAATCTATCTGCAATCTGCTTGGCATCCTCGCGGGTACGGCAGAATACGATGGCATAAATATTCGGATTTAAATCGGCAATGCGACGCAGCGCACTATACTTATCTTTAGCTCTTACAACATAATATTCGTGGCTTACAGTTGCAGTAGTTGTATTTTCTTTTTGGACACTCAGGCGAAGTGGTGTCTTCATGTAATTTTGAGCCAATCTTTCGATTTCTCTTGGCATTGTAGCAGAGAACATCAATGTGGTTCTTGTCTCGGGTGTATGGTCGAGAATGAATTCCATTTCTTCCAAAAAGCCCATTGAAAGCATTTCATCGGCCTCGTCCAATACCAACCAGTCTACAGCTTCAATGTCGAGGATTTTCCTGCGAAGCATGTCGCATACACGACCAGGTGTGCCAACTACAATGTGAGCGCCTCTTTTGAGCAAACGAATCTGTTTGTCGATGCTTTCACCACCATATACAGCGACTGTACTAACTTCCGGTAGGAATTTAGTAAAATCTTTGATGTCATTTGTGATCTGTAGGCAAAGCTCGCGGGTAGGGCACAGGATGATTGCCTGTACCTTGTCATTTCCTAAATCGACATGATGGATAATTGGTAAACTGAATGCTGCAGTTTTTCCTGTTCCGGTAGCTGCAAATCCGATAATGTCTTGTTTTGAATCCAATAGGGCAGGAATCGATGCAGCTTGAATGGGAGTGGGCGCTACAAAACCCAATACTTCTACAGCTTTTAAAATCTGTGGCTTAAGTCCCGTTTCTGAAAAATTAATCATAAAAAATTGTGATAACAATCTTTGTAAATAATACAATAGATTATCGATGAAAAATGTCCGGGTTGTTCTGCCGATAATAGTGCCGTGTAAAAATGCTGAATTGCTCCCCGAGCCGGCCATGATTGACCGGGCACAAAGTATCTGAAAACGCGCCGAATATGAATATAAAGAAAGCCTTTTGCTTTCGCTCCGCAAAGATAGGGATTATTATTTAAAAAGTTGTATTAAATATAAAATCCTTCAATAGTAATGTGATTACTGCTTAATTGCTTTTATAAAAGTTACTTAAAATAAAAGAGTCTGCGGTAACATTATTTTTTAATTGGGCATTAAATAAAAATCTTTTGACTGAGATGCGGAAAAATGAACTGATTTTTTAGATGAGCCAGTTAATATTTTAAAGATTAAGTCGTGTAATCTCTATTCAGAATAATATTTTTAATAATAATTTAATAAAAGCATATAAAACTGATAAATAAATTTTAATCAAAATATATTATTGTAAAATTTTAAAAAAAAGATATTTTATTTTTGTTTTATTTGAGTTTCTTTGCTTATCTTTATCATAGATTAATATTCCTAACACTTTTAATCAAAACGCCATGAATAACCTAAATCAAAACCAGAATCCCGAAAGGCATTCGAGAGAAGAGCATTTGGGAAGCATGCAGGATTATTTAGTTGAAATAATCCGGCTTTTTCAGCAATTACATATTGTTGAAACACTGAGTCAGGAAAGATTTAAAGAAATGATTCAGGAATTCAAAAAAAGGATTCTTTCCAAGAACTATGGAAATACAGAGAATCTTTTTGCAGGACAAAACAAAGATTATTTAATTAAAATCATCAAAAACATCGGCTAATTTTATTGAAAGAAAATTTACACAACAAAAAAATCCCGGCATGTAACATGTCGGGATTTTCAATTTTATGTACTTTCTAAAATTACATTTCCAAGGCTGTCTGTATTGTAGCCAAAAACTCCTTTTTGCAACTGTCTTCTTCAAACTTGCCGCAATAAGCCGATGTAACAGTACTACTTGAAGTGTCTTTGATACCTCTGCTAGATACACACATGTGTTTAGCATCAATGTATATAGCTACATCTTCGGTTTT
>JBILRK010000270.1:0-4267 GCA_044372705.1 Saprospira sp.
CAGCGGTAATAATAATGTGAAAGAAATTTACATTATCTCAGATTTTCAAAAGAATAATGTCGATGTAAATGCCTATAATGATAGTATTTACAGGCTCAACCTCATTCCGCTCAGTTCTATTCAAAACAGAAATGTTGCCATCGATACAGCCTGGTTCGAGGCGCCGGTGCTTTCGCTCAATGAGCCCAATGCACTGATCGTAAAAATCAGGAATCATTCCGATGTTGAAATGACTGATTTGCGCGTTTCCCTCAATCTAAATTCGGAACTAAGACCGGGCGGTACCCTGACCATCCCACCCAAAACTGCGGTATTCGATACCCTGAATGTGACGGTGACCAAAACCGGCTGGTACGAAGCCAAATTGAATGTTACGGATTTTCCTGTAGAGTTCGACAACGATTATTACATGACTTTTTATGTGAAAGAAAAAGTCAATCTATTGGAAATTCATGGCGGCATAGCCAACCGTTTTGTACAGGCAGGATTTAAAAACAATCAGTATTTTGTGGTTTCAAATTCCTCGGCTAATCAATTGGATTATTCAAAATTGAAATCTTATGATCTATTGGTATTGAGCGATTTAAATAGCGTTTCATCAGGTTTGGCTTCCGAGCTAAAAACCTATACCGAAAATGGTGGCAATGTCCTGGTTTTTCCAGGTAAAGATGCCAAGCTGGACGATTACAATGCCTTTTTGAATACATTCAACGCCAATCAGCTCGGGGCTTTGGACAAAAGACCCAGAATGGTTTCCTTTATCAACTTTCAGGATTTTATTTTCTCGGATGTTTATGTTGAAAAAAGAGACAACCTGAAACTGCCCTCAACAAAGGCTAATTATAAAATTACCCAAAAAGCATCTGCAGCCGAGGAGGTTCTGCTACGATATCGCGATGGGGCAACTTTTATGGGTAAATACAATATTGGAAAAGGACATCTCTTCCTTTGCGCCGCACCCCTCGATGTCGATTATTCAGATCTGGTACAGAATGGTGAAATTTTTATTCCAATGATGTACAGAATGGCGCTTTCTTCGGGCAATATCCGCAGCCTGGCCTATGCTATAGGAAAGGATAATCAGCTCGAATCGGAAAATACAGATAATTCAAGTGAGGCAGTGTATAAGATTAAGGGAGATGGAGGAGAGTTTATTCCCGAGCAGCGCAGATTGGGCAGCAGGCTTAGCCTTGGAATCAACAATCAGATAAAACGTTCCGGTTTTTATAGTCTCTTTCTGAAACCTGATGACATTCTGGACAAATTTGCCTTCAATTATGATCGCAGAGAATCGCTCATGGAATTTTACAGCCTCGATGAACTGAAAAAGAAATTTGGCGAGTCAGTAATTGTACTGGATGGTACCTATGCCCGCGATTTCAAGAATATACTTGCAGGTGAGAAAAAAGGAACCCCACTCTGGAAATACTGTCTTATTTTTGTCCTGATTTTCTTACTCGTCGAAACCTTATTACTAAGGTTGTGGGCAGAGAAAAAGCCTGCACCATTGGCTGAAATCAAAGAATAAATCTCGAAAAATTTTAAAACAGTGAATGACGATTCTGTCAGCCTCAACAAATATATCAGCGAAACAGGCATCTGTTCCCGCCGCGAGGCCGACCGTTGGATTGAAGCAGGCAGGGTTAAAATAAATGGAAAGCCGGCAGCCAAGGGTAACCGTGTTTTTGAAAAAGACCTGGTAACAATTGATGGAATGCCGCTGAAGTCAAAGCCAAAAGCTGTTTTCATAGCCCTGCACAAACCCGCAGGCATCACCTGTACCACCGATCAGTCCGAGAAGGATAATATCATCGATTTTGTTGGGCACAAGGAACGTATTTTTCCAATTGGTAGATTGGACAAGGCCTCTACTGGTTTGATATTTTTAACCAATGATGGCGATATTGTCAATAAAATCCTTCGTGCTGAAAATAATCACGAAAAGGAATATGTCGTCACAGTCGATAAGCCTGTAAACGATCGTTTTATTAAAAGAATGTCATCGGGAATCCCCATTCTTGGTACCACAACAAATCCTTGCAAAGTTGAGAAAATAGGAGAATATGCTTTCAAAATTATTCTCACGCAGGGGCTCAATCGCCAGATTAGACGCATGTGCGAATACCTCGATTATAAGGTTATCACCTTAAAACGTATCAGAATCATGAACATCAAGCTCGAAGGTCTTAAAGTTGGTAAATGGAGAGATTTGACCAAAGAAGAATTGGGCGAGTTGAATAGGCTGATTGAGGGGAAGTAGAGCTGATTGCCTAAAGAGTGGTTAATAAGTTGAAATCTAATCCATTATTTTTCAATAATCTTCTGAGTCAATCAAATATCAGATGAATTGTATTTCTTAAAGTATAAAAGATACGATTTCTGATTTCAATTTTACACAAAGCATTTTAGTTACCATAAAGTACCTGAATCATTTTTGCCTAATGGAATATTAAATAAAAATATAATGAATAGCGAAATTCTAATCTATCAAAACACATCAGGTGACATTAAAATTGATGTGCGCCTGGAGGAAGAGACCGTTTGGCTTACACAAGAGCAGATGGCGACTTTGTTTGGCAAGGCTAAATCAACCATTAATGAGCATATCAAGAACATTTTTGAAGAAAATGAGCTTGAAGAATCTGCCACAATGAAGAAATTCGGAATTTCCGAATTTCAGCAAAAAGCCCCGTATTGCTACAATCTAGATGTTGTCATCTCTGTCGGTTACAGGGTAAAATCTGTACAGGGTACGCAATTCCGTATTTGGGCCACACAAAGACTGAAGGAGTATATCATCAAAGGCTTTGCTTTGAATGATGAACGTTTTAAGACAGGTAATTCCATGAATTATTTCACAGAACTGCAAGATAGAATCCGGCAAATCAGACTTTCTGAAAGACTTTTTTATCAAAAAATTAAAGATATTTACACTACAAGCATTGATTACAATCCTAAAGATGAAAAGACCATCGAATTTTTTAAAATTGTTCAAAACAAACTTTTGTGGGCTATCAGTCAACATACAGCAGCAGAATTAGTCTATCGTCGTGCTGATGCTGCCTTGCCCTTGATGGGCATGCTGTCTTATGATAAAAAAGATGCTGTCAGTATTAAAAAAGCGGAAGTGAGCGTAGCCAAAAACTATCTGAATGAGGAAGAAATGAAATTGTTGGGATTATTGGTGGAACAATATCTCGCTTTTGCAGAATCAATGGCACAACAGCAAACCCCCATGTACATGAAAGATTGGATTCAAAGATTGGATCTGATTTTACAGCTAAACGGTAGGGAACTTCTGACTCATGCGGGAAAAATAAGTCATGAAAATGCTTTAAAAAAATCGGCCGGCGAGTATGAAAAATTCCAAATAATCCAAAAGGAATTAGAAAAAGAACAAAGTATGAAAGAGCTGGAGGAGGATTTGAAAAAAATAAAAAAGAAATAAAATATAGTCTGTTAAAATGACTTTATAGAGTTATTTGTGGAGTATGATGTTTTATTTTTTTTACAGCTTTCCCATATACAACATCGCATACTTCGCCACATATTTCCCCAAAATATCAAATTCTAAATTGATTTTTGAGCCTTTTTTCAGTTGATTGAAAGTGGTATTTTCGTAGGTATAGGGTATGATTGCCACACTAAAAGTATTTTTTGTGGGAGAAATAACGGTAAGACTTACTCCATTGATACAAATACTTCCTTTATCCACCAAAAGATGTTCGGGGTTTTCCTTGTACTCGAAATGATAATGCCAGCTGCCGTCTTTTTCCTCCACCGAAGTACAAAACCCTACTGTATCGACATGCCCCTGTACGATATGGCCATCGAGCCTGCCATTGTAGTGCATCGCCCTTTCAAGGTTTACCTTATCGCCAATGTTTAATTCACCCAGATTGCTTCTGTTAAGTGTTTCATCTACGGCAGTTACCCAATATTTATTTCCTTCGATGGCAGTGACCGTGAGGCAAACGCCATTGTGTGCAAGGCTTTGATCTACCTTTAATTCAGCACTCAAATCAGATGAAATTTGAAAATGTTTATTAGTCCCTTCCGCTTTAATTTGGCATACAGTGCCTATTGTTTCGATTATTCCTGTGAACATAAATTTTTAGACAAAACAAGGGGAAACAAGTTTTTGTTTCCCCTAAATTTTAAAATCTTATTTCAATTAAAATGTTTCGTAAGTAAATACATCGGTTTTTACAGCCTTGGCCTGATGGAAATGCTCCACAGACTTCAGTAAATGTCCCGATTCGTCTTC
>JBILRK010000272.1:0-4259 GCA_044372705.1 Saprospira sp.
GATAAATTATTTGGCGCAGAGAAATATAATTATCGGTCGTGTAAATCTTGTTATTGAAATAACTTTCCGTATCATATCTCCAATTTTGGGTATGAATACCGTTGTGTACCTGATAGAGCTTGTTGTTCTGAATCAGGATCGGGCTGTAAGCCTGTGCCTGTGTTGCGGCATTCAGGGCAGTATTGTCCACAATAATTCCGTTCAGCACATATTCATCAGTAGGGCTACCGGAGAAACCATCAAGCGTTGCTTGAATAATATTGTTACTATAGGTCATAGGGCCAATTATCTGCTCCAATGTGGAAGGGGAGTTCCAATTCCCGTTCCAAGAAAAACAATGCCGTTGCGGATATTGGTGATGGTATCAAATGTGACACTTAAAGTATCAAGGTAGGCAGCAGTAATATAAATACCTATTTCACCTGCATGAGGAATAGTTGTATCCGGCATTTGCGAACTACGCATATTTGTGTTTTCGATAAATATTTCATTATACCCATCTACGTCTATGCCCACTACGCAGTCGTAAAAACGGTTCTCTCCATTGACTTCAAGCATATAATGCGCCGCAGGAACATTGCCGTTTTGCACTGCAATACCACGTCCGCCTATTGTCCAACTTGGATGCCTAGGCAATAATTGGAAAACGTTATTCGTCGTTTCAATGTTACTGTTGTAACCCACAATTGCATACATGAGATTATCGAAGAGGTTGAATGTGCCATTTCCATTATTTCCTTCAAGCACAATTTTCCTATAAGTTCCAGCATTTAGTGTTCCTACATCTTCCAAATAAATACCAGTAGATATTACATTGGCACTGTATGGTGCTTTGCGTCCAATAGTGGCATAGCCGTCCATATCGTAGTGCTCATCCAAATCGCCTGTATTGATAAGCGTTTCCAAATCGGAAGGAATTGGCCAACTGCTTTTTGTATAGGACAAATTACGTGAAGTAAATACCGTATTGTTAATATCGAAAGGATAATTAGCTGTATTTACCTGATAATTGACTATATTAATACCAAAATGATTTCGGTTAAATATTACTTCATTCAGATCCAATATTGATGTTGTTGCTGTATGGTCTTGAACATCTACCGCAAATACAGCATCTTCAATGAGTGAGCCGTTGTTGATAACTAATCTACCTCCGGGTTCAACTACAATGCCCTGCCACATGGAATCGCAGGCATAGAAGTGACAGTGGTCAAGGGTTAAAACAGCGCCGGAATCGATTGTAATACTTAGGCCAGGCGCAATTGCAATAGCGGCATCGCTTACTACAACATTATTTCCACTTACTATTACATTTGCACCCAGTGCATATAGCGTATTTGTTGTAAGGCTAAAACTGTTTGTCCAGTTATAAATGGTGATGTTTGCATCAGCAGAATCTGTGCAAGCACAATTAATGCCAACAATATCAATGGTTTCACTAATCATACAGCCTGTGCTGTCAGTTACAGTAACGGTATAAGTACCTGCACAAAGTCCCGTTGCAATGGCAGTCGGCTGTTCAGCCGGGTCATTCCATTGATAAAAATAGGGAGTGGTTCCATTGCTGACAGTAACTACTTGGGCAGTTCCATTGCAATTGCCTGTGCAAGGCACTGAATCAATAGACAAAGTCATGTTTAATGGGTCGGCTACCACAACTGTAACTGTATCAAAAATATTGCAGTTGTTGTCTTGTGTTGGGAATACGACTGTAGCTGGGTTTGTAGGGTATTGCCTGTGTACTACAAAATCTGTTGTACTATTTATATTTACAGTAATCTGTGGTAAAGTATCGATAACAGTTGAAGAACCTGCAATATTCCATTCATATTCAATACCATCTAATGAACAGGAACTGCTTCCCAAAACTACATTCCCACAGGTGATTGTATCGTTTTCTCCAGCAGAAAAATTGTCTTCGATCAGATAAAGTTCATCTACAAACAACATGTTATAAGCATTTGAATTAGGTTGTATCCATATTCTATCATAGTTATCATTAGCTGTGAAACAAACCGTCACTCTTTCCCATTCATCATCCCAAAGATTTTGTTCTTCTAAAATCAGTTGATTAGGAGGCAAAGTTGTAGGAAGAATAAATGAAAGACTTGGAAGACCGGCTGTATTTAAATCAGTTTCGTTGGTTAATCGTACAAAAACATGCTGAATGGCATAGCCAGTTGGATTAGCATCCATTGAACGCCTCATATATGAAAATGTATAATTTCTTCCTTGTATAATATTAACAATTGCACCTAATGATTCACACAAAGGAGTTCCCAAATATTCATTTGCTGCCATTTGGATAAATCCGGGCGTTGGTTGGCTTGCACCTGTTAGGTTATAATCAGGACTGGCATTAATTAAAAACCAACTTGGAACGCTGCAAAATTCCATATCACAATTACTACCTCCAGGAAATTCTATATGAGGATTACAAATTTGATTACAGACATCAGGTAGATAACAGCCTGTATCTGCACAATTAAATACCTCCACAAAAACATAGGTAATATTTCCTCTTTGACCTGATATTGTATCTAAAGGAATATATCGAAAAATCGCTAATCCGGAAGCAGACGGAATATAGGTAAAAGAATTGCCATAATCGGTAAAAGTACCTGTCCCTGCTACGAGTTCCATACCATCGTATATATCAGCATTTGTGTCATTATTCAAGAGCTGAAATGCTGTAATATTTATACTGTCTGTGCCCGGATTACACAACGATAAATTAAAACGACCGCCACAGGTTCTCATGTTGAGTGCAGAACCATCATGTCTGCCAATTGGGCCTGGTCCACCGGAGGGCAAGCCGGTTGTATTTGGAAAATTTCCGGTGGTTTCATAACCCAAATCAAGCAAGATATTGACTAATGCTGCGCTTGGTTCGCGTCTCATTGCTCCAGTAAAAATACCGGGAAACATCATCAAAGTATTTGAGGTACAAAAATGACTTAGCTGTCCCTGTGGAAAACCTGCAATATGCGCTGCAGTTGTATAAAGTCCATCAAAAAGAAGATTCTGACAGATTGGATCATTTAACACAGCAGGGCTACCGCTGAAAAATGGATTATATTGAGCATCAAACAAACCATCCCATTCAATTAGCGGTTCATTGTCAGAATCACTATTCAGATAAGTATCGAATTTGGAGTAAAAATCTGTTCCTGATAATCTGCTGAGTCCATTGGCACTAATTAGCGAAGCAAATCCTAATGTGTGTACAACTTCGTGTATTATTACAGAATAGAGGTCAATTTCGTTAGACCCCGGAGAAGAAAGTGTTGTATTAAAGGTAAAGTTAAAATTAAGAAAATTCAAATCTATCCTTGCATCCACCAATGATGGGCTATTTATGCCCATATTAATGGCTTTCCAAACTCTGCCATGTAATATTCCTGAAGTTTCAGTTGCTAAAGAGAATACTTCTTCATTAGGAATATAAAACTCAGAAGCCGCACCTGCCACATTAGGATTCATATCTAAAGGTGCGTTTATTTGAATGTTTACTAATGCAGCATCACCGTTACACTGTTGCGGTTCGATCAGACCAGATATATCCAAAAAAACCTGTTCGATTACATCCTGAACATTTGAATTGAATGGATTTGAACCAAGTGAATCGGTACAAAGACAAATATTAAATCGGCCTACATGCCAGTCATTTATTTGAGTAACCCAGCCGGGTGAACAACTGCCCCGTTTTATATCATTAAAGGTATAAGTGTTACCATAACGGTCGTACACCAAAGGTGTAATTGCCAAAATAGGGTCATTTGTGTCCGCCTGATGAACAGGAAAGCCACCATCTATACGTACTAAAACTCCAACATATACCGTATCCACACTAACATTATTTAATGGATCTGTAACTGTAAGGATATAATAAGTTGAATAAAGAGGACTGGCAAAAGGACGAGCCACAGTTGTATCACTTAATCCCGTTGTGGGTGACCATCTATAGGTATGATTCTTATAACCAGTAGTTCCTATTCTTACTGTGTCACCGGCATAAATAATTGTGTCCGCACCTGCATTAGCAGGTACAGCATATACTTTGTTGTTAAGTAATAACATAATTAAAAGGGCAAGGTTAGGTAAGGAAACCTTCCATACTAAAGTTAAAATTTTTATGTAAATCAATTTTAGGGTAAAACAATAATCCAAATATACTACATTTAATTATAAATACAATATTTACTAATTATATCTTACATTTAATTATTAATATTTAAAGAATTGCCATTCATTTAAAA
>JBILRK010000271.1:0-4259 GCA_044372705.1 Saprospira sp.
CTTCTACAAATAACCCGCGAACGTGTAAGACCTCAGGTTAATATAGTAACTGCTGAGAGATGCCCTACCTGTAATGGAAGCGGTAAAATTCAGTCTTCACTATTGGTGACAGACGAAATCAAGAGAGATTTGGATATCATCATGGGATCTCAACGTCCTCAAAAATTAAGTCTGATTGTTCACCCATTTATACATGCCTATCTAAAACGTGGCTGGTTTTTCAGTTCCATGCAGATGAAATGGTGGCGTGAATACAAAAAATGGATTTATATACGTCCAGATAATGACTTTGCGCTTACTTCATTCAAGTTTATTAATGAGAATAACGATGAAATAAGACTTGCTTAAAAATACAATGCCTTGGGATTGATTCCTAAGGCATTTTTTTATGATAACGATTATAAACAAAAACCAGCTTGGTTTAGATAAACTTTTAGTAAAATTACCTTCTAAAATCAATATCTTATGCTTGTAACTATCATTGTTCTACTGCTCACAATTATTGTGATTCCAGTACTTTCTTTTTATTATGGAATGCCACTCAATGAATTACAAATTGCCATTCTCGGCAATATGTCAATTGCTGTGAGCATTGTAATTGCCTATTGTTTTATTGTTGGTGAAATTTCCCGCAACAATTCTCAGGTTGATAAATTGTGGAGCATTGTCCCTATTTATTATGTCTGGCATATGACTGTAATGGGTGGTTTTTGTCCCCGCATGATACTTATGTCTGCTTTAGTTACATTTTGGGGACTAAGACTTACCTATAACTTTGCAAGAAGAGGCGCCTATCAGTGGAAATTCTGGGCAGGAGAAGAAGATTATCGCTGGGAAATCCTACGTAAAAGACCAGGTTTCAACAATAGATTTGTTTGGATGTTGTTCAACCTATTTTTCATTTCAGCTTACCAAAATGTACTAATTTTTCTGTTTACATTGCCAATTCTTACAACGCTATATGCTCAGCCTTCTGAAATTATACTCACTGATTGGATACTTGCTGCTGTCTTTGTTTTGTTTGTAATCCTGGAGTATATTGCCGATCAACAACAATACAATTTTCAAACAGAGAAATATAGAAGAATAAAGGCCAATGAACCACTTGGTGAATACGCACATGGTTTCGTCAGAACTGGTCTTTGGTCGATTGTCAGACATCCGAATTATGCTATGGAGCAGGCTATCTGGATAGTTTTCTATCTTTTCAGTATTGCTTCGACGGGAAGCTGGATCAATTGGTCTATGATGGGCTGTCTCTTATTGCTGATTTTGTTCAAAGGCAGCTCTGATTTTTCGGAAGAGATTTCTGCTTCTAAATATCCCGATTACAAAGAATATCAGCGAAAGGTGCCAAGATTTTTACCTTTTCTAAAATTCGGTAAATGATTGCCTAAAACAAAAAAATCTGGCCATAAGGCCAGATTTTTTTGTATGGATATTACAGATTTTTAATCCTGTTTTGGATTATCTGAACTTCTGATATTTCTAGCCCTGTTTCTTTCAGGCAATTGCTCAGTATTATTAGATGATTGTTCAATTTCCTGCTTAGGCAGTTCGACTGTCTGATTTTTCTTAAGCAATTCTGTAGGAATCAATGAACTGCCTTCTTGTAATTCAATGCTTTCAGATCCTTCTACATTGTCAGAAAAAGAAGACTCTATCGGGAAGCTTACATCCTCTCCAAGATGATCTGATGCTGTTCCATTGCCTTCTTCGGGTAAAAGGCCAATTCCTCTGTTTTCGATTTGTGGTACATAGGCTGAGGCCTGATTGTTGCTTTTTACATCATCGAAGGAACCTGCTTTTGGAACAGAATTGACATCTACAGAACGTGCAGCACAACTGGAAGATTGAATTCTGAACCTTGAACTAGCTTTTACGGATTGGTCTATATGAGGTGTACAGGCAATACCATCATTAAATTTGCCCGGTTTTGAAAACACTGAAGTTGTACAGAGTCTATTGTTAACAGTATCGATACCGGTAACCTTAAAGGAAGAAATTGATATTGTCTCAATCTGCTGCTTCGTTGTTTTTGCAATGATTGGATTTTGGCTGATTCTGTGTTTTCTAATTACAATTAAATCGCCCTCTTTTGGTGAATAATTATCGGGAAGTTCATTCCAATGCAGGATATCTTCAACTGAGCAACGATGTGCGCGACACAACCACTGAAGTTCTTTTTCAGTACTAATGCGGCGAACTGCACGAATAGCATTGTTCTTTTGGATACGTTTTGCTCTATCTAAAGCTGATTGATAGCCCTTGATTTGAGCCATGATGCGCGCAGGCAATACAATAATTTGACCCTTCGGATCTTGAGGAATGTAATTTCTGCGATAAGCCGGATTTAATATTTTGAGCGTATCTACACTTAAGTCAAGTTCCTTTGCAAGATCAAACATAGACAAGCCTCCGCTAATATGAAGTGTATCGGTTAGTACTAAATCTGATGAAATTTCAGTTGGAACCAAATCATGCGACTCATAGAACTCTCCAACATACACCATTGCCATAAAATAGGGCACATAGTTTTGAGTCTCTCTCGGCAGATAATTTCTAACAACCCAATAGTCATTGCTTTTGGCTGCTCTAATGGCATTGTCAACTCTACCGGGGCCGCAATTATAAGCTGCAAGTGCTAGGGCCCAGTCGTTATATCTTGCAAATAGAAAACTCAAAAGATTCGCCGCCGCATCAGAGGCCTTGTAGGTATCACTACGACCGTCAATATAATTGTTAAGATCCAATCCGTAGATTTTACCCGTGCTTGGTATAAATTGCCAAAGACCTACAGCAGATGCTACAGACTTGGCTACTGGATTGAGATATGATTCGATGATTGGCAAATATTTCAGGTGATGAGGCACATTGTATTTTGCAAGACATTCCTCAAAAATAGGAAAATACATTTCGCTTTTGCCAATAATAAATTCTGTTGAACTTCTGTAAGATTCTGTTCTAGCCAAAATCCTTTCTTTTACAAGGGGGTCGAGACGATAATTAATCTCTGTGGAAAGCGCCTTTAATCTATTGCGATATTCGTCGTCTGAATATTCAGGAAAATCGTTCATCAATGCGGCCATGAGTAATACCAAACTATCAGATGAACGTTCACCAAATATACTTATCGTTTCTGGTAGATTATCTCCGTTAATTGCTTTGACATTTTTTGTACAAAAAAGGACCGTCAGCAGGAGTACTGCAGCTAAATAAGTCAATTTTTTCATTATTGTCTGTTTTTTTTTGAGTAAAGCGCTGTAAAGCTACTTATACTAATATAACATATTATTGATAATCAGCAATTTATTTTTGTTTTGCTGTATTTCAGTCAATTAGGTCAGCCCAAAATTAAAAAAAATTTCTAACTTTTATGTTAAGAACTGTTAAAAAAGGTCATTTATATAAATGTCAGATTATCAAACACTGATATTTATAAAAGCAAAAAGCAGGAGAATACTTGTGGTACTTCCTGCTCTTAGATTTAATTTTCCAAGGACTAATTGGATTTCTCCAACTCTTTTTTATTTTTGTTTTCTTTGATACCTTCTTCCAGTTCATCAGAAACTTTTGTACGAGCATCATTAAACTCGCGGATTCCACGACCAAGTCCACGCATAAGTTCCGGAATTTTTCTACCCCCGAATAAAAGCAAAACAGCCAAAAATATCAAAAGCCACTCGGTTCCACCAAGCGATCCAAAGATTAAGAATATTGGATTCATAAAATTGATATTAAAAATTACTTAAAGATTTCTTCTCAATTATAACACAATCGGGTCTAATTGTTCACAAAATTACAAATAAAGCTCGAAAACAAACCATTAATAACAAGCAAACTTGTAATAATTAGAAAATTTTAACGCTATTCTGCCTTTGCTTTGTAATAAAGCAAAGAAACTTTTTCCTTTGAGAAAAGCTCGTTGGCCCTTTTATGTAAGTCTTCAACTGTAATTTCTCTGTAACGCTGCCCTTCTTCATTTATCCAGTTGGCATTTCCAAGTAATTCATAATAACCCAAATTCACTGCTTTGTGAAAAGCTGTAACTTCTGCAAATTCTAAGTTATGTTCAATTCGATTTTGAAGTCTTGTTAACTCTTTTTCGTCCAAGGGTTTAGATTTGATATCATCCAGAAGGTCCCAAAGTGCGGCCTCGGCAGTTTCAAAGCTTATATTTTCATTGAGTTTTCCTTCAAGGATGAACAAACCAGGATCAATTGTACCTGTGATATAAACATCGGCTTCAGAAAAAATTT
>JBILRK010000273.1:0-4252 GCA_044372705.1 Saprospira sp.
GTAGGCTTTGGCTGCTCAACCGGAATTTCTGCTTATGACCGTTCCACCGGAATAAAAAGATTGACAAGTCCCGAAGCTAGCTGGACAGACTATGCCCGTCCGGGTCATATTTTCCCGCTCATCGCAAAAGACGGTGGTGTATTGAGACGCACAGGGCATACAGAAGCTGCTGTCGATCTAGCCCGCATGGCGGGGCTTTATCCTGCAGGCGTTCTTGTTGAAATCCTCAATGAGGACGGTACTATGGCACGAGTGCCAGATTTGTTTAAAATTGCCGATAAATTTGGTCTTAAAATTATATCAATTGCCGATATGATTGAGTACCGAATCAAGCATGAAAAACTAATCGACAGGCTTATCTCGGTAGATATGCCCACAGAATACGGACAATTCGAACTCATTGCCTTTCACGATAAAACTCGCGACGAAACGCACCTGGCTTTGAAAAAGGGCGACTGGAAAGAAGGCGAACCTGTGCTGGTACGCGTACATTCAAGCTGTCAGACTGGTGACATTCTAGGATCTCTTCGCTGCGATTGCGGACCACAGTTGCATGCAGCTATGAAAAGAATTGAGGAAGAAGGCCAAGGACTGTTGCTTTACATACAACAGGAGGGCCGCGGCATTGGACTTTTGAACAAATTGAAGGCCTACAAACTTCAGGAGCAGGGTTACGACACCGTCGAGGCCAATATTAAACTGGGTTTCAAAGCTGATCAGCGCGATTATGGCATTGGTGCACAAATTCTACGCGACTTGAACATTAGTAAAATGCGCCTTATGACCAACAATCCCAAAAAACGGATTGGACTTGTAGGCTACGGTCTCGAAATTGTTGAAAATATAGAACTTGAAATCAGCGCCAATGAGCACAACGAGTTTTATCTGCTCACTAAGAGAGATAAAATGGGACATAATATTATGAAGGAGGAGAAATAGCTTTTAATATAATTTGAAAATTTAGAAGCATCTGCTTTTTTATTAAGTTTTCCAGCAAAAGCCCATTATAAAATCATATTTTAACCCTGTTGTACCTGCAGCAGGGTTTTATCTTTAAAGCATGAAACTATTTTACAATATCGCAGATAAAGAATCATTTAAAACCCGAGTTTTCAGGTTTATCATGAACCTTTACCCAGTTTACAGGGGCACAGGCGGCAGAATTGTATTTATTTCTTCCGACTGGAAAAATACGGTGGTGGCCTTGCGGCTAAACTGGAGAACCCGAAACTATGTGGGAACTATTTTTGGCGGCAGTCTCTATGCCGCTGCCGATCCCATTCTAATGCTTCAACTCATTCGTATTCTGGGCAAAGACTATGTGGTTTGGGACAAAGCTGCTGCTATCCGATTTCGCAGACCAGGCACAAAAACCCTTCAAATGCATTTTAACATCAATGAGGAACTGCTCGAAAAAATAAAATCTGCTGTAGCCTTGGATGCTGAATTTGAATTCACAGAAAAGCTGCAATGGAAAGACAAAGATGGAAAGGTTTATGCCGAACTCGAAAAAACCATCTACGTTGCCGACCGACAACATTATCTCAACAAAAGGCAGGCAAAAAGCCTTAAAAAATAATGAGAAAATCCCTGAGCAGTTCAATAAATTCCGGACTATAATCGTGATAATCGCTGCCCGCATTTCTGATGCTCAGGCTCGACTCTGAATAGGACTTTTCTTCTTTTGAAAATGCCATCAGCACTCTGTTTGCTGCTTTGTTCGCTTTGGGAAATACAAGAGTCTTTCTATGAAGCATCAGCTGATTTGCAGCTGCTGTTTTTACAAAATCATCTTCCGCCACAGTGGGAAGAATGAGCTGAAAACTGCCCTCAGGACTTAAAAGTCTGCTCGCCGATGCACAGAGGTCCGCATAGGTCAAAGTATCTGTAGAACGGGCAAGGCGCCTTTGCTCCTCAGCTGCTTTCAAATACTTTGTATGATCGTAAAAGGGCGGGTTACTGATAATAAGATCAAATTTGTTTTCTCTTTCAAAATGCTGAATGGAGCTATGAAATATTTGAAGGCGATCTGACCAGGGGCTAATTTCAAAATTATTTTTTGCCTGATGATAGGCTGCTTCATCCAACTCGACTGCAATTATTTTTGCCGCCATATTACGTTGTGCTGCCATCAGCGCTAAAACACCTGTACCGGTGCCGATATCGAGTATATTTTCAGCGCTCTTCAAATCGGCCCAGGCACCCAAAAGCGTAGCATCTGTTCCCACTTTCATGGCACAGGCATCCTGATGAACCGAAAACTGTTTAAATTTAAATACTGACACCTTTTTGGGGATTTAATCCAAAAAATCAATTTGAATCGTATCGTCGACCGATAGGCTAAAGAGCGAGGCAGCCTGTCCGCTGTTAACTGCAATTTCCAAAAGCCCTGTAGAATTAAAAAGACAAAGTATTTCCCCTTCGCTCTGATCGGAATATTTATCTGAAATGCAACAGATCGGGTCGAATCGCTTAAAATAAAGTTCAAATGCTCTGCCCTGCCCTACTCTTTCGAAAAGACTGCGGTCTATGTTGAGAATAACATTTCCAAAAGCATCGATATGGTTTACCGTACCGCGAATATAACTTTTACCGATAATGGGCTGAATAGAGATCCGTTCCAACCTTTTGCTCGTTAAGGTTCCAATTTCTGTAATGGGTTTAGCCTGCAAAATCTGTCCTACAGCAGCAGCAAAAAGCTCATTCAGCTGTTGAACACTCAGCGCTGTGCCTATATTAAGTTCATACATCTCATCGGGCAATCCATCGAAAAGTAGTGAAAATACGCCATTATCGGAAGCGATAAAATAATGCCCCTGATGCTGCACTGCCAAAAAACGTGGATTAACATCGTAGAAATTATTCACACTCAAAAGATGAATCGTACCCTTGGGAAAAGCCGGATAAGCATTGCGCAGCATATAGGCCGCCTGAACAATATTGTAAGCCTCTATCTGATGCGTGACATCTACTATAGTTACAGGAATGCCCCCACTGAGAATTCTGCCCTTGAGATAAGCGGCATAATAATCCTTGGTTCCAAAATCGGTGGTGAGGGTGACAATCTGCATAAAAAGGCTTGCTTTGTTACACAAAATTAACATTGATAAAAGCTAACTTACAAACTTAGCAGGCTTTTTTTTGGAAATTGTGTATTTTGGAGCCAATATTTCAGAAAAGATAATCAGTATTAAATGAAAATCAGCATCATCGGCAGTGGAAATGTGGCAAGTGCATTAGCAAAAAGCATCAATCAATCTAGTCATTCAATTGACGCTATTTTTGGCAGAGACCGAAAAAAGGCATCTGAACTAGCTCAGTCGGTAAATTCTAAAGCTGTTGATCGTCTTTCTGATTTACCTGATAATTCCGATATTTATCTGCTTGCCGTAAAAGATGATGCTATTGTCGAAGTGGCTTCAGCAATCAGGACAGAAAGTGGCATCCTGGCTCATACCTCGGGCGCAACGCCTATCAGCATTTTCGAAGGCATTCAAAAAAATTATGGTGTTTTTTATCCCTTACAGACCTTTAGCGCAGAGGTTGAAGCAAATTTTGAAGAATTGCCAATTTGTATTTCGGCCAATAATAGCGAAAATGAGGCTAAACTTAAAGAACTGGCAGCCTCCATCTGCCCCAATGTTTATAGCATTAGCGAAGAGCAACGAAAGGGTCTGCATGTAGCAGCAGTTTTTGCCAATAATTTTAGCAATTTTCTTTTCAGTGCAGCATTCGATATCTGCAATCGCGAAGCTTTAAACTTTGATATGCTGAAACCGCTGATAAGACAGACGCTCAGAAAAATTGAACTGGCCGATCCCGAAAAAATTCAGACTGGTCCTGCTCGCCGTGGTGATGAAAGCACCATTAGCCTACACATGAAATGGCTTGAACAACATGCCCCCGAATACAGTCAACTCTACGAAGTTTTGACGGAGGCCATCATTAAAAAATATGAAAATTGAACAGGAACTTATCTTGTAAAAACCCAAACTTTTTCATCTGATAAATCCTGATTGAAACGGTAGTTGTCTGAATTGAAATTCTTCAATTCTTCTGGATTTTGCAGGCTATTTTTTATGGCATAGCGTACCATCATGCCACGAGCTTTCTTTGCATTGAAAGAGATAACTTTGTAAATTCCAGCTTTGTTTTCCCTGAATTGAATTTCGATAAAAGGAACCTTCAGTTTTTTCAAATCAACCGATGACCAATATTCATTCGATGCCAGATTCACAATCACTTTACTACC
>JBILRK010000274.1:0-4250 GCA_044372705.1 Saprospira sp.
CTTGTTGTTTTCGACCAGACAGCTTTTACACAGTTGGGATTGTGCAGCTGTTCAGTTTTTTCAATGCGTTTAACCTGAGTGGTAATTTTTCCTTTTTCAAGGCCTTGGCACAATTCCAGAATTTGACGCGGATCTATAAAAGGCTCGTCACCCTGCAGGTTAATCACAAAATCGAAATTATGACCTTCTTTTATAAAATGTTCTAAAACCTCAGCACATCTGTCGGTGCCACTTGGGTGCGAAGTCTTAGTCATACGCACATTTCCCCCTCTTTCTTTTACCGCATCGAAAATACGCTCGTCATCGGTGGCTACGCAAATATTTTTTAGTTCGGCTTCCATTGCCCTTAGGTAAACCTGCCAAATCATTGGATGCCCATTGATTTCCACGAGTGCTTTTCCCGGGAAACGTGTGCTGCCGTAGCGGGCAGGAATGATGGCGAGGATATTATCTAAATTCAATTTTTCTTCAAAATTCATGTCAGCAATAATTTAAACTTGTTTTTCAAAACCTGTAGCCCGCCTGCAACATAATATAATCGGCCAATCCGAAATATGCTCTGATGTGTACGCCAATCCAAAACTGATGACGGGGCTTGAAATAGGGTATTCTGGGGTAAAAATTGATGCCGGTTTGTGTTGGAAAAAGGCTACGTTGATTGGCATGCCGATTGAGATAAAGGCCGCCCAAAGCAAAGAAACCAACTCTGCCAAAAATCCATTCATGTCCAAGCCAGACAGCAAAACGGTTGAATTTCCTTGGGTCGGAGATACTGCCATTGTTTTGGTAAAATTCATACACCGCGCTATTGAAGCTGTACTCGACTCCAGCCCATAGGGTTTTCGACGGGCGGTATAGCCATTGTGCTCCTGCATTGATGTTGTAAACCGGAAAAAAAGGCCCCCGCTGTATATTTGCCGAAATCCCCAAACCCAGCTGTAAAAATGGTCTGAAAGGAATTTTTAATTTAGGAAATTCATATTTTACGAATGTCGAATCCTTCATTTTGTTTTCCCAACGCATGAGATCATATGCTTTGATTTTTCTTTCGATTAAAAGGCGCAAACCTGTCTGTAAGATTGGCATATTTATACCCAGGTTGGGTGACATGGCATTGCCGTTTGAATAGTGCTGTACCCTAAGGCCCAAAAAAGGCTCCAGACTTTTAATTTTGTATGCAAACTCTAGCCCGGCCGATACAGAAGCATTCAGATTAGTGCCAATGACAATATTGCCCGGATTGCTAAAGCTGTCGAATTTCTTAGTGATCCAGGCAGCTCCCCAACCCAATTGTAACTGCATCGAAAACTGACGTTTTTTCAAAATTGGCAAGGACATGCTTGGTGTGAGGGCCAATGCATAACCTAAAACAGCATTGTTTCCAAAATTCTGAAAAGCGGCATTCAGGTTAAATACTGCACCCCCATTCAATGTCGACCAAAAACCATTTGACTTGTGAGACCAGCTTAATTCCATACTGTTGGATGGACTTTTTATTTCGGGAAAAGCCGGATGATTTGGTATTGTATAGCCAATACCGTATGACATCGCCAGCGAATTTGTCTGGGCAAAGCCAATTGTATTAGTCAGTAAAAACAGCAGAAATGGTATAAAGCGAAAAAGCACAGTCTTATTATTCTTTTGGCTTAAAGTTAGTGTATTTTGATAAAATAAGGCCGTAATTAAACCCAGAACAAAAATTATTTTTAATTTTAATATGGAGCATAAATATTATTTTTTGCCTGATTGAATAATCCTTTTTAACTTTCGGAAAATGCTGAATATTAAAAATCCTCGAGTTTTTGTCCTATTTTTGGCATTGAATTTGGCTAAGTCATTGCGAAATTAAATTAACAAATCAAATCAATACCTAAGTTATGAGAAATATTTTCCTTTTGTTCTCAATGCTCTGCAGCCTGTTGATTCAGGCACAAAGTAGCTCAAATCTTGTTGTTTTTTCTGAGGATGCGGCACCTTTTTATCTGACGCTTAACGGCATCCGCCAGAATGCAACGCCACAAACCAATATAAAAATTACAGGAATTACAGGCGAAACACATGCTTTACTCATTGTTTTTGAAGATAACAGTTTGGGTACGCTGAAGCAGAATGTCTATTTTCATGACATGGGGGTTGAAGTGACTTCCAAAATTACCACCACAAAAAAAGGCATAAAATTGCGCTATTTTGGCGAAATTCCATTGGCAGAAGCAAGCAATAGCCCCGGTCAGTATGTTGTACAATATCAGACAACAAATGCGGTTCAACCTGTGCAAACCGTACAACAGAATCCAGTACAGACTACGCAAACTCAAGTACAGCCTCAACCTCAAGTAGAAGTACAACCTCAGGTACAGGCCCCTGTGGCAGAGCCCATAAAACAACAGCAACAAAATAATCCGGTTCTTGAAACGACCGTAAAGCCAGCACAGCCTGCTATTGCCACACAAAGCATCAGCAATAATTCGGCAAATTTAGTCTATCGCTGGGCTGCTGGAAAATCTTATCGTTTTCAATGCACTCAAACTGACGATGTAAGTACTTCAATGATGGGAATGAATTTTAGCGACCGTTTTACTACCCGCAGCGCTTTCGATATTTTTGTAACAAATGTCTCGGCAAACGGCGATGCAAACGGTTATTTATACCTGATTGATTATAACGTAAGCGACTCGAGAGGAGCTATTCTGGCAACACTGAAAAACCTGCCGGCCAATGCGGTAAGAAGTGATTTTAAAGTAGATGCCAAAGGTAATTTCACTTTCCCGCACAAGATTTCTTTGGTAACAACATCAGGTTCCAATGTATTGGTTTATACAAACGAAGAAAACAACATTCAAATGGCAGCAGAGGCAACAGATATGAAATTTGATGTCTATGCCGAATTTGACCCCAAAACCGGTAATCTGAAAACTGGCTACAGTTTCCGCGAAGGTCAGGCTTTGAGACAGGCAACTGTTAAAATTGATGAAAATACGGACGTAGTTGATGTGCTTCCTTATGATTATCTCGATATGTTGGCCCTTCCCGACGGTGCAGTTACTCAGGGTGACAAAATAAAAATAAATGCCGGTATCTATCAGATTGATGTTTTGGCAAAATCGATCGGAAATGGTACGGCTCAAATGAATTACAAAATGTCATCCGACAAAAGCAAAAGTCTGATTGACACTAAGACTGAAGTAAAAACGCAGGATATGAATATGCTCATGGATATGTCTGTCGAAAGTATGATGGATATCGATCGAGAAGACAAACAGGCGATGGATATCAGTAAGGCGATGATGCCAAACATCGACTGTGATTTCGATAGTTTCTTCAACTACAATGAAGGTATGTTTTCAAATGTAAAGGGTATAATGACCACTGCCATCAATGCCATGGGTATGAAAATGCAGGTAAAATCGAATCTTGAAATGAAAAAGATCTGATTTTAGAAAATTATTTTGTGCAGACTTTCCCGCCAATAATTTAGAGGCGAAGAAATATTCTTTGTAACAGGTTACTCCGATTGGTGTAACCTGTTTTTATTTTGGCCTTTTTAGGAGATCATATGTGTTCGGCTTACCAATATGGAAAAATATATTTTGGACGAGTCATTGTTCATTATCTATACTAGTTGAAATGTGCTGTATTTTAGTGTCATTCGGCACTTCCTGTTTTTTATATAGCGTCTTTATGAGGATTTTGGCTTCTTTTTTATTTATTTTATCCGAGTAAATCTAAAGTTTAATTTTAGATTTACTCGGATAAAATGAAAATTATTTAGAAAAATATATTAGTTTTACCGAGTAATTTTAAATAATGGTTTTTGATTTACTCGGATAAGTTATGTTGAAAAGATATATTATTGACGAATTGAAGGAGCTAATGGATGATTTTCCTGCAGTTGCTGTTATTGGTCCAAGGCAGGCTGGTAAAACTACGCTCGTTAAGGAGATGGCAAAATATCTGAAGGGAGAAATGATTTACTTAGATTTGGAAAATCCCAGAGATGAGGCTAAGCTTAGCGACCCGGTTTTGTTTTTTGAAACGCATCAGGATAAATGTGTTATTCTGGATGAAATACAACGAAACAAAAAACTATTTCCGATATTAAGATCTATGATTGATTTGGACAGAAGACCCAGTAGGTTTTTGCTTCTGGGTTCGGCATCGCCCGATCTCATTCGGGATAGTTCAGAATCATTGGCAGGGCGTATCTTTTATAAGGAATTAAGCCCAATAAATGTCTTGGAATTGGATGAAAA
>JBILRK010000275.1:0-4238 GCA_044372705.1 Saprospira sp.
AAGATTACTTTTTGATGAACTCTTTAGTTTGTACACCATTCTCAGACTGGATACGTACGAAGTAGAATCCGGCGCTAAGATTAGCAACATTGAACTGGATATTTTGCTGTTTTACATTGCTGTAGTTAAGCTGCTCAATGATACGACCATTGATGTCGAACATTGTAACAGTTGCATTTTCTGCAGTTTCAGAAAGGTTCATGTCAACATTCAACAAATCTTTTGCAGGATTCGGGAAGAGGTTGAACTGGCTTTGAGAAATGATATTAGTTGTTGATGTACTTGTAGCAAGAACATCATTCGTATTCAAACGAATTACTGCATTGATACCACCAAAACCACCAAGGTAAAGCGCATCAGAGTTTACAATTGTACCGTAGCTGATGAAGCTTTCATCACCAGAGAAAGCAAAACGAGGAGCAACTGAAAGGGTATCACCTACAGGTCTTACATATTTCACAATAACGAGGTACTGAGTGTAAGCATCAAGAATTGTAGAATCTTCCAATGTGTTAACATCAAGAAGCGTCTTAGTGTTAAGTGTGTAAGCAGCAGTATCAGTAACGTCTATAGTGTCAACACCTACAGCTACGATAGGGAATGAGTCGATTACGGCAGTAGCAGTAGTCAAAGTATTTGGATATTTACGAATCTCAAGTACCAATTGTTTGCCTAGGAATCTTGAAAGATTGTCACCCATAGCATAAGTTATAGATTTAGAAACTGCACCATTAGCACCTGTCAGGTAAGATGAGCCTAAAGAAACTTTGAACTGAGCAGTAGCATAGTTTGCATCTGTAATAGTTCCCCAGCTGTAATTGCTTTCTCTGTCAACTCTGAAACGGTTAGCACCGATGTTGAAAGTCTTAACGATAGTATCAGCAGCACTCAAAGAAGATTTGAATACCTGCGTGTAAGTTCCTGTATCAGCGGGAGAGTAACGGCTGTTGAAAGTTACTGTACGAGTAGAGTCAACATTTAAAGCAGCTAAAGTTTCTGTCAATGAAACAACGTTTCCGCTTGGTTCAGTGATGTCAAGCGTAACATTGATGTTAGAAGCATTGCTCGTACCGGCATTGGTAATGTCAACACTCATCAAACTATCGTGTGGATAGATTTGTGCTTGTGGAGTTTCTACAGCAAAGAATCCAAGGCCTTCAGAAATGTAAGGCTTACGGAAAGATGCATTTACAGTACCACCCGCGTCGATGATAGCAGCAATAGCAGCACAGTCATTAAGACCAATGCTAACAGCAGGAATAGTAACCTGTGCACCAAAGGTACCGGCAGCCATGTTGATGATATCAACTGTGCCCTGATTGTTACAAATAACACAACCAATAGCACCTGAACGTTGTACATTCAACATTTTTTGGCTGAAGTTACAAACACCGCGACGAACCATTACGATTTTACCGCTGTAGTCGTTTGTAATAGTGTCGCATACCAATGAGTCAGGAGTAATATCCTGTCCCCAAACAAGCTGACCTGTTACTGTAGGTGTAGGCAGAGCTGTGATGCCCCAACCAGCACCTGATTGTGGACCGTAGTTGTAAGAACCGGCAATACCTGAAGGCGAGTTAATTTCGAACAACATTGGATGTGTGAACTGTGCCTGAGCTGCAAAAGCAAACAACATAGCACAAAGCATCATGAATTTTGTGTACAATTTCATCAGAAATGTGTTTTTAATTAGGTAATAAAATTTTGTAAACTTTGAGTTCGTATTTGTTAAAACTTTGTAAAAATAAGCTTTTTGCAGATAAAAAACTTAACAAAACAATAAAAATCTTTAAAAAATTAACAAATTTTATCTGCTTCCTGATTTTTGCTGACATCGGGGAAATATTTATAAGCATTTTTCCACTTTATATTGCCATAGATTATCAACATTATCCAGCCAATAATTGGTAGAAAGTAGGCTATTGTGATAGGGTTTCTGATGATAAACAGAAAAATTGCTCCCCAACCGCTGTAAATTTTTATTTCTTTTCCTGTTTTTTTCTTGCGATGCCATTGTCTTTCAAATTCGTGAAATAGGAATGGCCAACCAAATGGAGTGTTGTATGGAAATTTTCTAAAAATTACCTTCAAGAGGCTTTTTAGATTATATGGGTTTTTGCCATAAGTATTTACTGCATTGTCCAAATCCTCCTGGCAGAGTTGTTGAATTTTATCGCGAATTTCGAAAATTTCTTCCTCGCTCAGATCTTCAAAGTTTTTATCAGTCAGTTCATATGGTTTGAATCTTCTTCCTTTTACAAAATGCATATTGGCCGGAAAAGAAAGGTAAAAAGCAAAGGGAAAAAGCAGCATCAATGTTAGAGGGCCAAGCGGAAGAAATGGGATTCCCATTCTATTGAAAAATCTGTTTACTGAATTATTGCTGTACATTAGTGGGGCCACATATTCAGCATTTACGGTCGAAAACCATAAAATATCCGTTTTGTGTTTCAAACTCATTCTTATAAATGAACTGGCAAAGTGCTGTAGTTTATATCTGCGGTTAAAGCCTTTGCCTATGCCGGGAACTCCTTCGGGGTAGATGAGCAGGTGCCCATGCTCATAGCGCATCATCGTTTCTAAATTTAAAAATGTGGCATCTATGCCTCCGGCAATTTTCCAGGCATGCAACATGAAATAGGGATGCATGTAAGGCATTCCCGATAACATGGGTGCAGTAATTACCCTAAAAAGTTTGTTTTTGTCATAATCAAATTTTCGATACATGCCGCAACCAAAAACCATTGCATCCCAGGGGAAAGCCATGCCGGAATGGTTACTAGCCATGATAATAGGAGCTTCGTCTACTTTTCTTTCAGGTAATTCATCAAACCCAATATATTCGGGCCTGAAATAATAATTTTCAAGCAGGTGGAAAAACTGCTCGTTCATATTACGCACCATCTCAATGTCATAATACTCAGTATAAATTTTCTTATTGGCTTCCACGTCAGCTTCGCTGTAATGCTTTAAGTTTCGTAGTTTTATTTTTGATTTAGACATGGGAACTGCTTTGGGATTGTCATTATGTAAATTTTTAATATTATCAAAGGGTGATGTTTATACTTAGATTTAGGGCAAAATTATTAATTAAATTGGGTTCTGCATTAGGCCCATATTTCATAAAAACGCCAACGCCAAAGCCCATATAAAACATGTTGGCTGCTTTGTAGCAAAGTATATTGTCCAATAGCAGTCCACTCTCAAAATAGCCTTTTTCCATAGTTTTAAATGGAACATTGAAATGTTGAATTGGATTGCTCAGGCTACCAAAACCTATTGATTGACATATTTTAAATTCAGGTCTGAAAAGTGCCGAATTGATTTTTAATCTACCAAAATTATGAATTAAAAAAGCATAGATAAATCTGTCAGAAATATATTCATTGACCTGCATGGTCTGAAAACTATTACGGTTGAAAACGCCAAGCCCATCCTGATAACTTCCGCGGCCATTGAATAGCATAGTGTAGGGCAGGGGTCGGTCAGTCATTCCTGCAAGTATATTCAATTCAATTTTACCAATTTTGCGGATTGTTTTAATGAACTCAAATCCAAACATAATTTTATTGTAATTAAAGTCTGAAAAGCCATTTAGTGCAATGCCCCTGCTGTAAGAAAGATAAAGAATCGGAAAGCGACTTTCGACAAGCGTTCTTTGTCCGTTGAAGTCAGCAAACTTTTCTTTATAGGTCCAGCGCAATTGTAAACCCGAATTAAAATCTCTGAAATTATCTAATAATTGATTGTCGTTAAGGCCAAAAAGATAATCATAGCCTGGCATTATTTTTCGATAGCTGGCATAGGGTCTCATTTGCAGATTTCTCAACAAACGGAAGTGGAAGGAAGCCTCAATTTTTTCGCTGTAATCAAGTCGGGGCAAAAGATAACTTCGGGCAAAACTTTCGCCGGGACTAATTTTTTCACTTAAAAAATTCGTTTTTTCGAAAATTGGCGCCGGTTCGGCCACATCATTTTTATAATCGAGCTGAAAATAAATATCTTTTTTGTTGGAAATGTTCCATTGAAAATCAGCGCCATATTTCCATTTTTTGTCCCCAAATCCGTAGCCAAAATAAGCTCCAATCCTAAATTTTTTAGAGAATTTACTACTGCTGTACAATCCAATCCCTAATCGTAGTTTTTCAAATGGATTATAATCAATGATTTTGAAAAGATCCAAGGCAACAAAACCTATTGGTAAAAGCCCCTGTGGCAGATCTTGAGAGAATTTG